>CAJOIL010000001.1 GCA_905234525.1 uncultured Lachnospiraceae bacterium
ATAAGTATGAAACAATTAATAGATATTATAGAGGAGGAGGTTAAGTCAGCCTTTAATAAGGCGGGGTATGATGAGAAGTACGGTAAAGTCTCTATATCTAACAGACCTGACTTGTGTGAGTTTCAATGTAATGGCGCTATGGCTGCCGCTAAGGAATATAAGAAGGCGCCTATAATGATTGCTGAGGATGTTGCCGGTAATCTGACTGAAAGCAAGTATTTTTCTTCTGTTGAAGCAGTTAAGCCCGGATTTCTTAATTTCATCGTAGCTGATGATGCGCTAAGCGGCTATGTTAATGATATGGTCGGTGATGCTCGCTTTGGGCTGGGAAAGGTTGACAAGCAGCTTACGATTATTATTGACTATGGTGGACCTAATGTAGCTAAACCACTTCATGTAGGTCATCTTCGCTCTGCTGTTATCGGAGAAAGTATTAAGCGTATTTCAAGATACATCGGTCATAATGTTATAGGTGATGTTCATCTTGGAGATTATGGTCTTCAGATGGGTCTTATTATAACTGAACTTAGATTAAGACAGCCTGAGCTATGCTATTTTGATGAGAGCTATGAAGGTGAATATCCCAAGGAAGCACCATTTACAATATCTGAGCTTGAAGAAATCTATCCATGCGCATCAGCTAAGTCAAAAGAGGATGAAGACTACAAGGAAGAAGCACTTAAAGCTACAAAAGAGCTTCAAGCAGGAAGAAAAGGCTATAAGGCTTTATTAAATCATATTTTAAATGTTTCCGTGACTGATCTTAAGAGAAATTACGAGAGACTTAATGTGTCATTTGATTTATGGAAGGGTGAATCTGATGCTCAGGAGTACATACCTGATATGGTAGAAGCTATGAAGGAGCAGGGCATAGCCTACGAAAGCGATAATGCCCTTGTTGTTGATGTGGCTAAAGAGGAAGACAAGAAGGAGATTCCGCCTTGTATAATACTTAAGTCAGATGGGGCAAGTCTCTATACAACGACAGATCTTGCAACCTTGGTATGGAGAGTTCAAGATTATAATCCTGATAAGGTAATATATGTTGTTGATAACAGACAGGAGATGCATTTTATTCAAGTATTCAGATGCGCTAAGAAGTCAGGTATTGTAGATGATGATGTATCGCTTGAATTTTTGGGCTTCGGAACAATGAACGGACCCGGCGGTAAGCCATTTAAGACGAGAGATGGCGGAGTTATGCGACTTGAGTACTTGCTTGATGAGACAAGTGAGAAGATGTATTCGAAGATAGTCGATAATAATGATATGAGTGATAAGGAGGCTAGACAGGTTGCTGATATTGTTGCGCTTGCAGCAATTAAGTATGGAGATTTATCGAACCAAGCTTCTAAGGATTATATCTTCGATGTAGATAAATTTACATCTTCAGAAGGTAATACAGGTCCGTATATCCTGTATACTATAGTTAGAATTAAATCAATACTTAACAAATACTATGCTGATAATGACAAAAATAATAATAGCATTTTGCCTGCTGATTCTAAAGCAATGAAGAATCTTATGCTTGAGCTAATCAAATTCCAAAATGCTGTTGTTACAGCATATGAAGAGAGTGCGCCGTCTAAGATATGTGCTTTTATATATGATTTATGTAATGCATTTAATCATTTCTATCATGAGACTAAGATATTAAGCTGTGAAGATGAAGATAAGAAGCAAAGCTATATCGCACTTCTGGAACTTACCAAGAATGTATTGGAGCAGTGTATTGATTTATTGGGATTTAGCGCACCTGACAGAATGTAATAATAGGATAATGTATGATTAAAGACAAGGAGGTATTTATATGGACAAGAAGGCTATGTATAAATTAAGCTATGGATTATTTGTTCTTACGACTAAGGTGGGAGATAAGGACAACGGTTGCATTATTAATACAGCAATTCAAGCGGCATCCGAACCTAATCAGATGAGCATTTGTGTTAACAAAGCAAATTACACATGCGATATGATAAAAAAGTCCGGTATATTTAATGTATCTGTAATAAGTGAATCGGCTTCATTTGATTTGTTTAAGCATTTTGGTTTTCAGTCAGGTCGTGACACGGATAAGTTTGCTGACTTTAATAAATGTAAGAGAAGTGATAATGGTTTATTCTATGTAACCGAAGGCACTAATGCATATATCTCGGTTAAGGTTACTAAGACAGAAGATATCGGCTCGCATATGATGTTTATAGGTGAGATTGTTGATATGGAGGTATTATCTGAGACTGCTAGTGCTACATACACTTATTATATGAATAACATTAAGCCAAAGCCTGAAGCAGTAGGTAAGACTGAAGAGGGCAAGACTATTTGGAGATGTAAGATATGCGGATATGAATATGTCGGAGAAGAGCTTCCCGAGGATTATATTTGCCCTATATGCAAGCATCCTGCGTCAGATTTTGAGAAAATTACATCTTAGATAAATTTAGTAATCGCTATAATTGCTATATTAATTTTAAAATTAATTTAATGATTGATGTAATTATTATATTAAATCTTTATTTTAAAAATTGTTTTTGTGTGTAATAGCATGATAGAACATATACTGTTGAATGATTCCGGCGTCTTTTCCGTAGGTGTAGAATGGGGAGACGCCGTTATAATGTGTGTCGATAATTTTGCTTATCCAAGTGTCAATCGGAGCAAGTCCAACCCTGTTATATGCGAAGAGCGCAACACAATTACCGACTTTTACACCCACTCCTTTGATTGTTGTAAGATGATTTAATAATTCTTCATCGCTCATGGCATACCCTTTATTAAGAAATTCAGGGTCTTTTATTATTGTATTAACGGCATCAGTGACATAGCTGCACCGATAGCCCAATTTGCATTCCGAGAGCTTGTCTATATCAGTGACAATTGTCTTAGCTTGGGGGAAGAGATAAAGCTCATCTTCGTATTCCGTGCTGATAGGTTTACCGTATCGCTTGCATATTTCCTCGATGGAGGTGCGAATGGCGGGAATTGTCTTACGCTGAGATATGATAAATGAGATAAGCATTTCAAATGGCTCTTGTCTTAATATTCGTATGCCTTTACTTGTATTAAAGCACTCCTTGGCATAATCATCCTTAATAGATATATCCTTGTAGCTTCTGCTTAAGTCAAAATAGTTATGCCAATAGCTCGCCCATTCATCCTGAGAGCAAGAGACTTCAAAAGCCACCCCATCGGATATTTCAACAAGGGAAATATACAGAACGTGGTCAAGGCTTACGAATCTGAATAGATTATCATCAATTCTTTTTGCACGAAAGGTTTGACCGCTGTTTATAATCTTGTCTAAATCAAAATAATCATTAATTTTTACTATCATTGTTATTACTCTCAGGGCTTTTATAGAAGCAGGTAAATATTCCCGCAAGCACACAAAATACCATAATACATATAAGCATCTGTTGATATCCCCATACGCCGTTATCCTCTGAAATGAAGCCTACAAATATAGCAGGAGCAATGGTGGTACCGATTTGTCTAATTAATGCAACTGTAGCAATTGCCGATGTTGAATATGTTGACTTAGTATTTTCAAGAATCATATAATTTGTTGGTGTACCCATTGCAAATCCAAGTCCCAATCCTACAAGTGCCAATCCGATTACAAGGGCAAGAGCATTAGGATTTGTTGATACATAGAAGGTTAGGAAAGCATATGCGCCAATCATAAGTGCCAGTCCGAATAACAGAACGATTTTCGGACCGAGCTTATCAACCATTTTGCCGCCGAGTGGCGGTCCGACCATAGATGTGATACCGATGGCAAGCATATAGAAGCCACCGCTTCCCGTCGGAGCATTCATAATATATTCGGCATATTCCGGAACAAGCATCATTGCTACAATAATACAACCAATAAAAAATGATACTATCATAGTAATTACGATAGGTCGACTATGCAAAAATTCCATGTGAAAGACAGGATCCTTGGCTCGTTTTTCGACCAATATAAAAATAATGGTAAAAACAATACATAAGATAAGCGGAATCCACACAGTCGGTTTGATTATTGATTGACCGATGTTGAAGAAATCTATACCCTTAACAGCAAGTAATAAGAATATAATCTGCAATATGAATAGCAGTGAACCCCAGATATCCATTTTCCCTGACTCAGCTGTGTTATTACTCTTTAAGAACAGCTTAGTTAATAAGAATAATACCAGACATATGGGAGCGGCAATATAAAACAGCAGATACCATCTATCAGCGCCGACAACTGATATAAGTGCGCTTCCGACGCCTGAACCGAGCACATTGGAAATACCCGATACGGCAGCGGCAATTCCTAAAGCAAAGCCTCTTTTCTCGGGAGGGAAGGATGTGCCGATTTCGGCATTGGCTACAGGTATCATACCGCCTGCACCGATTGCTTGAATTATACGACCGATAAGCAGCATGGGAAAGCCTCCCATGCGCACCGACAAGCCACAAAGTAATGCGCCTGCCATAAATATCAATATACATATGGAAAAAATCTTATTACGGCCATGCTTGTCAGCAAGCTTACCGATAATGGGAATAAGAGCGGCGTAGAATAGGGTATAGATGTTAATCATCCATATTCCTGTACTGTCATCAATTGCAAAGCTTTCTTGAATTACGGTTCTGACCGGTGCAACCATTCCGACAAACAAACCGCCTATTAATAAGCCTAAGCAATAAATAACAAGTATAGCTAGATATCCCGATTTTTTTTCTTTTGTGTCTTTAGCCATTATTTGTACCTCTTAATGCAAATGTCGATATATTATATCATATTGGCTTGTTGTTTAAAAATAATATGAATAAATTTGACATCTCATTATAATTATGATAATATAACTCAGTCGTTTATGTGCGGCTTTATTAGGAGGAAGATTATGTCAGCAATTAGAATGGTATGCATGATAGCATTTATAGTCGTTAGTGTTGCAATAACAGTACTTGTACTTATGCAGGAAGGTAAGTCACAAGGACTTGGTTCTTTATCGGGTCAGGCTTCTACAGACACATATTTCAATAAGCATAAGGCTCGTACCAAGGAAGGTACATTAGTAAGGATAACAACAGCACTTGTTGTATTATTCTTTGTACTTGCAATTGTACTTAATATTGGAAGCTTCTAATATTGATTTACGATTTAGTTTTTGTAACCTGCGACTTGTCGCAGGTTTTTTTATAACACATTATGGAATTTCAAGATAGATGCGATACAATATACAATTTAATATGTGACGAAAATTATGTCCCAATGAAAGCAAAAGAGATTGCAATGCTTCTTAATATTCAAAGAGTGGATAGGAATGAGCTTAACAAGGTGCTTACCGCACTTGTTAATCAAGGAATGATAATTCGCTCTACAGGTGGACGCTATATTAAATCAGGATATAAGATAGTTGGCGATTACGAGAGAAGCGGTAATTTCGGCTTTGTTGTAAGTGATGATAAGAAGCTTAAATCAGATATATTCATTCCGCAGGGCAAGGATTTAGGAGCCGTTACCGGTCATAAGGTTGTTGCTGAGATAACGGGCTTCTCCACAAGAGGTAACAGTCCTGAGGGAATTATAACTGAGATTATCGGTCATAAGAACGATCCCGGAGTTGATGTACTTGCGCTTATTAAAGCATTTGGGGTGCCGACGGATTTTCCGGGTAAAGTGATTAACCAAGCCGCTAAAGTTGCTAAGCCGGTATCGGATGCTGATATGGCGGGAAGAGTTGATTTTCGTGATGTAATGATGGTTACGATTGACGGAGAGGACGCCAAAGATCTTGATGATGCCGTGTCTGTTTCATATGATGGAACCAACTATAAGCTTGGAGTTTATATAGCTGATGTTGCCAATTATGTGCAGGAGAATTCCGCACTTGATAAAGAAGCGTATAAGCGTGGCACGAGCGTCTATCTTGTTGACAGAGTGATTCCGATGCTGCCGCACACATTATCTAACGGAATATGCTCCTTGAATGCAAAAGAGGACAGGCTTGCAATGTGTTGCATAATGACTGTTGCACCGACGGGAGATATTATTGATTATGATATTTGTGAGGGTGTTGTAAATGTTAATTTTAGAATGAATTATTCGGATGTAAGCGCAATACTCGAAGGTGATGAAGAGCTGGCTAAGCAATACGAAGAAGTCACTCCGATGTTTTATCATATGCAGACCTTATCAGAGATTCTTCGTAATAAGCGAAGAAGACGAGGCGGGATTGATTTCAATATTAGTGAGACAAAGTTTGTACTTGATGATGAAGGCAATATTGTAGATATTAAGCCTTACTTTAGAGATGTGGCATCACTTATTATTGAGGACTTTATGCTGGCGGCAAATGAAACTGTTGCAGAGGATTTCTTCTGGAAGGAGAGTGCATTTCTCTATCGAGTACACGGTGTCCCGGATGCCGATAAGGTGCGAGATCTTAAGACGTTAGTCGGAAGATTCGGTTATGTCTTAAAGGGTGACAGTGCAGCTATGCACCCCAAGGAATTTGCCAAAATGCTCGATAATATTAAGGGTAAGGAAGAAGAGACACTAATTAGTAAGATTACGCTTCGAACCATGCAACAGGCAAAATATAATTCTGAGAATTTAGGGCACTTTGGTCTTGCGGCTAAGTATTATTGTCATTTTACGTCGCCTATTCGAAGATATCCGGATTTGCTCATTCATAGGATTATCAAGGACCATTTGCGCGGAAGATATGACGAGGCAAGGCACGAGCATTTCGCATCCCTTATGGAAGTGATTGCAACAAGTACATCTAAGACGGAGCGACGTGCTGAGGAATTGGAGCGTGAGGTTGATAAGCATAAGAAGGTTCAATATATGCATCGGTTCTTAGGTGATGAATTCGAGGGTATAATAAGCTCAGTGACAAGCTTTGGTATGTTTGTTGAATTAAGTAACGGTGTTGATGGACTTGTGCATATCAGCACACTGGGCGATGATTATTATACGTATGACGAGAATAATTATGAACTTGTAGGAGATATAACCGGTAAGAGATATGTCTTGGGACAAAGGGTTAATGTCAGGCTTGCATCTGTCAATGAGGATTTGGGTTATATTGATTTTGAGTTATTATACTAAGTGAAGCAGAGCAAAAGACCTCTTTCGGAACGTTACGAAGTAGGTGGAGAAAGAGGTACTTTTGTTTGCGTAACGTAGAAGGAGACTAGGATGGCAAATAAACCAAAGAAGTTAATAGCCAATAATAAAAAGGCCTACCATGAATATTTCTTAGAAGAGAAGCTTGAGGCAGGTATAGAGCTTGTCGGTACGGAGGTTAAATCACTAAGAGCCGGCAAATGCTCCATAAAGGAGGCTTTTATAAGAATTGATAACGGCGAAATTTTTATCTATCAAATGCACATTTCTCCGTATGAACATGGTAATATATTTAATAAGGATCCTAAACGTCCGCGCAGGCTACTGCTTCATAAATACGAAATACGCAAATTAGAGGGCAAGATTAAGGAACGTGGTTATACGATTGTTCCGGTAGAGGTGTATTTTACAAATGGCAGAGTAAAGCTTGAAATTGCTCTTGCCAAGGGTAAGAAGCTGTACGACAAGCGTGCTGATATTAAAGCAAAGGATATGAAGCGTGAGGCTGAGAGGGATTTCAAGGTTAGGAACCTCTGAATAGTTACCTTAAATATTTGGTGTTGTTTGCCGAATTATATAACAAGGAGCCTCGCACACTATAGTTCGTGCTACGCACGAATAGTGCTCGGCGTGTAGTCATTCGGCTTCGCCGAATAACTACATAACAAGGGCCAGTAATGGTTTCGACAGGGATCGTGAAGCGAAAGAAGCGAGCCGGAGGCAATACGTTACATTGCAAAATTAAAATTAATTGCTAACGATAGAGAAGTATCTTTAGCAGCTGCCTAAATTGCAGCTAGTTCGACCTTATGCCCCTACACATAAGACTCGGGCTTCAAATCATGTAGGACACTATATGTACTAAGCTTTGCGTACATATAAGTATTATGAAGCTACTGAAGTGATAAGGTTGTTTGTTATCGTGTCATGGAGGGAATGTTAAATAACAAACTACGCTCGTAGAAGAGTCGGGGATCGTTTTTTGGACACGGGTTCGACTCCCGTCTGGTCCAGTACGTCGTAAGGTGTCGCCGCAAAGCGGTGACGAAACCCTTACGACACGGCGACATTTTTGCGAAGCGAAAATGTTGGGTCTACCGTTCAATTACGACATGATACGGAACACTTTATTGCGGTAGCTATCGCCGGAGAGAATAAGACGCTTATTTGTTATGTCAATTATTTTGAACTTGACAAGATTAAGGATATTATTAACGAACATGAAGGTAGCTTCAGTACTGTATCAACAATAGATGAAATTATTTCTTAGTCATTTCCCTTAACTTATGCTACAATATATGTAATGTGAAGTATATATAGACCTCGGACCAAGTACCAGAGGTACTTGTTCCTCGGTCTTGAACCAACACATGATACATGACATACGATGATATAGAAGGGGGAATTACTATGTATACTGAAATTTTTGGCGTTGGGAGTAAGCGTAGAGTATTAGTCGTTGATGACGAATATATCAATAGAGAGATATTAGGTAACATGCTATGTGATAAGTATGACGTTATCTACGCAGGTAACGGAGAAGAAGCTTTTGAAAAGCTTCAAGAGTCTGACGGTAGCATATCTCTTATTCTTATGGATCTTATGATGCCGGTAATGACCGGTTTTGAATTCTTAGATAAGTATCGCACGGAAGGTAGATTTACCGACATCCCTGTAATAGTAATGACACAAGAAGAGCAGGCAGAGGCCGAGGCAATTAAGGCCGGCGCCGTTGACTTTATAACTAAGCCATATAATATGCCGGAGGTTATACTTGCAAGATGTGATAGAATTATTAATTTGTTTGAACAGAAGAAGTTGATTGATTCTACAGAGAATGACGAACTGACCGGTCTTTATTCCAAGGAATTCTTTTTTGAATACGTTAAGCAGCTTATGGGTGGATTTATCAAAGATGATATGGATGCAGTCGTACTTGATATTGAGCATTTTCATCTTGTTAATGAAATATACGGACATAAGAAAGGGGACTTTGTTCTTAAGAAGATATCTGATATTCTTCGTAAGCAATTTGAGGGTAATCTCGGTATAGCATGTCGTGCCGAAGCAGACATTTTTTATATTTACATGGATAGAGCTGATGATTATCAAAAGCTGATTAATAATATTACCAAGGAGCTTACGGATATCAAGGTAACTCCGACAACGGTAAGAATTCGTCTTGGTGTTAACAGCGAGGCAGAAGATGAAGCTTCGGTTCAGGCAATGTTTGAACATGCAAGAATAGCTTGTAATCTGGTAAGAGGCGATTTGATGAATCAAATCGGCTATTATGACAAGAAGTTACATGATAAGCAGATATACAATGAGAAGCTTGTAGCTGATTTTGACAGTTCAATTAAGAATGGTGATTTTAAGGTTTATTATCAACCGAAATATTCAGTACTGCATGGCGAGCCTATGTTATCAAGTGCCGAAGCATTGGTTCGTTGGATTCATCCTGAGCTTGGCATGATAAGCCCGGGAGAGTTTATACCGTTATTTGAAGATAACGGACTGGTTCAGAAGCTTGACCAATTCGTATGGAAGACAGCAGCATCGCAGGTTAAAGAATGGAAGGCTAAGTATGATCTTACAATTCCAATTTCTGTGAATGTATCAAGAATTGATATTTATAATCCGGATATAGTTGACCTTATGGTTGGTATAGTTGAGAGTAATTCGCTTAAACCTAATGAATTGTTCTTGGAGATAACAGAATCGGCATATGCAGATGATGCGGCAAGACTAATCGAGGTAGTTAACGAACTTAGAGTTAAGGGCTTTGAGATTGAGATGGATGATTTCGGTACAGGCTATTCATCTCTCGGAATGTTAACATCGATTCCGATTGATGCGCTTAAGATGGATATGAGCTTTGTTCGTAAGATGCTGGATGATGATATCAGTCATAAGCTGGTGGAATTAATTATTGACATAGCTAAGCATCTTGATGTACCTGTTATTGCAGAGGGTGTTGAGACTGAGGAACAATTAGAAGAACTTAAGCGATTAGGTTGTGATCTTATTCAGGGTTATTATTTCTCGAAGCCTGTTCCGGCTGTGGAATTTGAGAAATTTATTCAGGGTTAAATAATAGTCATTGGGAAGATATATATGAAGAAGCAGGAGATTAATACAAGAATAGGTTCATTATCGTGCTGGGCATATGCATTTGGTTGTGCAGTTGGCTGGGGCTCATTTATGATGCCGGGTAATACATTTTTGCCCAGTGCGGGACCACTTGGCTCTTTAATCGGAATTATTATATCCGCTGTTCTTATAGCCTTGGTTGTGAGAAGCACGGCATATATGGCTAAAGCATTTCCGAAGGAAGCCGGAATACATGTATATATAGATAAGATTTTAGGCGCTGATCACGGATTTCTGTCGTCATGGGCAGTTTTTTTGGCATATCTATCTATTATGTGGGCTAATGCTACTGCGCTGATTATTCTTATTCGTGCTATTTTCGGAGATGATTTACAATTTGGTTTCCATTATACCGTTGCGGAATACGACGTATATGCGGGGGAGATATTATTTACAATAGCAGTATTTGTTCTTTTCGGTGTTCTTGCCATGATTGGCAAAACTGCTATCAGAGTATTCCATATTATATTGGCGCTACTTCATATAGGGCTTATTATTGCTATATTTGTGGGGATATTCATAGGTGGTAATCACAGTGAGACATTTGGCTTTGCTTCGATTGATATGTCTCCACCGGTGCAGACCTTTAATATCGTAATGCTTGCGCCATGGATGTATGTGGGATTTGAAGCATTTATGTATATGTTCAATTCCGGCGGCCGTTCGTCTAAGAATGCCAATAAGATTACAATAATAGCAGTTATTACAATAGCTATTTCTTATATACTTCCTATACTTATTCCCGTATTCGGATTACCTGAAGGATATAGTAGCTGGGAGGCATATATATCAGCATCGGGTGATGCAACGGGACTGTTTTCTGTTCCTGTATTCTATTCCACATATTATCTTTTGGGTAAGCCGGGGTTATATCTTCTTGTAGCATGTATTATATGTGCTATATCCACATCGCTTTTTGGCTTGTATCGCGCAACCTCAAGAGTGCTTGTATCTATGGCTGAAGAAGATGTTATGCCACCGCAGGTTAAGCGCACCAATAAGAGCGGCGAACCATATGTGGCGATTATTATTATAATGCTTGTATCGTGTATCATACCGTTTGTCGGTCGTACAGCAGTAGTATGGATAGTTGATATAACTACAATCTCGGCAACAATCGTTTATGTTTACAGTATGATAGGTGCGCTTAAGCTTTCACGTAATGATGCCGGAGCAGGTAAGGGTATCAAAGCTATATCAATTATTGGATTGATTTTTGCTTTAGTTTCATTTTTGTTCCTGCTTATTCCGACGAGCCTTTCATTTAGCTCAATTGCATCAGAATCATATTTCATACTTGCTATATGGTCTCTTGTAGGAATGATATTCTATTGGTATGTATATAATAAGGACAAGAGAGGCATATACGGTAAGACACCTATTATGTGGATGCTTATGTCTTTCCTAATATTATTCTCGGCAGTAATGTGGATTAGGCAACGTACGATTAATGACGTTGATGTTGAGTCGATCGATAAGGTCGCATTTGATATTCATAATAATGAGAATGCTATTATGCTTGTATTCGTTGTTATTGTCGTGCTTATAGTTCTTTATTCTTTATTTAATATTTTGCTTAAGCGCCAGAAGGAAGCAGAGAGGAATGCCATCGAATCAGAATCGCGCAGTGAAGCGAAGACAGCATTTTTGTTTAATATGTCTCACGATATCAGAACACCTATGAATGCTATACTTGGATTTACCGATCTTGCATTGGTAGATCCCGGTAACGAAGAGAAGATTAAAGAATATTTAGGTAAGATTAAGCAATCCGGTAATCACTTACTGTCGCTTATTAATGATATCTTAGAGATGAGCCGTATTGAGTCGGGTAAGGTTGATATTAACACTAAGGCTGATGACCTTGAGCAGATATTTGGTAATATTGAATCTATTATGAGAGGCTCTGCCGAAGCTAAAGGACAGGAATTTATCGTAGATACATCAGGTGTTGAACATCGTTACATCTATGTTGACAGATTGCGTATTAATCAAGTTCTTCTTAATCTTATTTCCAATGCAATCAAATACACTCAGGATGGTGGTAAGATTGAGGTTATCGCTAATGAATTAGGTGTTAAAGACAATCGTATTACATATAATTTCTGTGTAAAAGACAATGGATTTGGTATGTCAGAAGAGTTCGCTGCTAAGATATTTGACTCTTTCGAGCGTGAAGAGAAGAAGGAGACTGAAGGCATTCAAGGTACCGGTTTAGGTATGGCAATTACCAAGAATATTATTGATATAATGGATGGTGAGATAACACTTAAGACTGAAGAGAATGAAGGAAGTAGGTTTGATGTTAAACTTACATTTAAGGAAGCGGATGAAGATGAAATCCGAAGCATAACCGAAGTCAGAGCTATTGACGAGACAGACTTTGAGGGCAAGAGAGTGCTTCTTACTGATGATATGGAGATTAATAGGGAGATTGCCGTTGCAATACTTGAATTGTATGGCTTTGAGGTTGTTCAAGCTGTAGACGGTCAGGATGCATTGACTAAGGTGGTTACACATCCGGCAGGATATTTTGATATTATATTTATGGATATTCAGATGCCTAAGATGAGTGGTTATGAAGCATCTATGGCTATACGTAATATATCAAATAAGCAAAAGGCTAATGTGCCGATTATTGCCATGACAGCTAACGCATTTGAGTCTGATGTACAGGATGCGTTAAATGCCGGCATGAACGGACATGTAGCTAAGCCGATAGATCAAGAGAAGCTTCTAGAGGAGATTAAGAAGGTGCTGACTTTAAGCTCGGTGGCGCACTAGGAGGTATTAATGATAGATATCAACAGTATCAGACAAGAATATATTGACCTAATTAATAAGAACATTGAAGGCAATAGAAGGGGAGCGCTTGATATAAAGGATAATTTAGAGCACTCTCCTTTATATTATAAGAATCGCTTTGCATCATATACGGTTCAGATTCCACACATATATTCAAAGCGCGAGATAGATAGCTTTGAAGAGATTGTAAAGGTAGCCTATAACATTTTTGATAAGATAATAAGAGAGTATATGGCATGCGAGGATTATCGTGCATTGTTTAAGTTTTCTAAAGAATTAGAGGAACTGATCTTAGCACCGTGTGGCTATGATTTAACTATTCCGATTACCAGATTTGATATATTCTATCATGAGGATACCGGTAAGTTTTATTTCTGTGAGATTAATACCGATGGTACAAGCGGCATGAATGAGGATAGAATACAAGATGAGCTTAATATCGATAATTTGGCACATCAAGAGATGATTAAGCGATATAATTTTAATACCTTTGAATTGTTTGATAGCTGGGTCGACACATTTTCAAGAATATATAACACATACGATAACAGAGTCGATAATCCCAATGTAGCAATTGTTGACTTTCTTGACAATACAACATTAAGGGAGCTTCAGGAATTTGCAAGACGATTTCAGAAGGCAGGCTTTAACTGTGAAATATGTGATGTAAGAGAACTTCGATACGAGGGCGGCAAGCTGTATTCGGCTACGGGTCATGCTATAGATGCGATATACAGACGTGCGGTAACTGTTGATATAATGGAGCATTATGATGAGGTAACAGATTTTATAAGTGCAATCAAGGATAATGCAGTTTTTATGGCAGGCTCCTTTAAGACGCAGATTATTCATCATAAGATATTATTTCATATACTTCATCTTCCGCGTACGAAGCAATTCTTATCAAGTGAGGAGATACGGTTTATAATGGAGCACGTGCCAAGTACGGTGCCTTTGAATGAACATTTCATAGATCAGGAATTAATTATTAATAACAAGGACAGCTATATAATTAAGCCAAACGATGACTATGGCTCAAGCGGTGTATTCGCAGGCGTGGAGCAATCACAGGAAGAGTGGGAGCGTAATGTAAGAGCGGTTTACGGTGGAGACTTTATCTGTCAGACTTATGTTGAGCAATTTGAATCGCTTAATATTGATTTTGCATTTGGTGACGGTAAATGGCATAACTATATTAATATGGCCGGGCTATATGTGTATGGTGGTAAATTTGCCGGCGTATTTTCAAGGCAGGCGCTCTCGGGCGGAATAATTGCGTCGCATCGTAATGAACGGACACAAGCGACATATATAGTGACCGAGAGGGCTAATTAGATACGGGATAATATTTATAAGAAATATATCTAAGTGTTACGAATATGGCAAGATGTACAGGGTAGAAGAGATAGAAGAACCATTTAAGAATTTTACTGTCGCTGCCTTTTTTGCCATTATAGAAGTATACAAGTATAAGCGCCGGTATGACACTTATTGCAAGCACTAGATCGGAATTGATAAGGTAGGACACTTCTATTGCTATGGAATAAAGGATAAAATTGGACTTTATATAATAGAATGCAACAATAACCACTATTCCCTGCCATTTATACTCTGCGTGAATCAGAGTAGCGAAGACAGCGCCTGCGGCAATTATTAAGAATCTTATTATCATAGATAAATCTTTATTCTTGATTATATATTTTTTCTCTATAAAATATAATACAATGAGCCCGATTAATAATTCAAAGAAAATATTCTGAGATTTAAAACTAATTTGCATACCCTTTGCCAAATCGGACGGAATTTCCGATACAATTGCAAGTATTCCGAGTCGCAACATATATTTCTTAATATCAGAGGTATGTCTAAAGCCTTCTGTAAGCATAAATGCAAATAAAGGGAAGGATATTCTTCCTATCATTCTGCAGATATTATACTCCAATGCATAGTCATTATTACCGGCAAGAAAGATAACGGCAAAATGATCGACTACCATTGTTATAATCGCTATCCATTTAAGAACATTTGAACTAATAGGTGAGTTTGGCTTCATTCACTTTCTCCATATTATTACGTACAAAACAACTATATTATACACAAAAAATGTGAATATGTTGATAATTGTGAAACTTTTTATTGACATTTGCATTTAAATTAACTATTATTCTACTTATGAGACAATATCTTGTGGTTTGTTATGTTCTTTTTTAGGAAACTACGACATATATTGTGGGTGTCGTATGTGTTGATTTGTTACGGGAGTTGATGTCGTGTTAGGTTTTACAAGCATAATAGACAATGCATCCGAGATGATATGTGTATTTAACAGCGAAGGTAAAGTCACTTATTTTAACGACATTGCAGAACGTGAGCTTGAATATACAGCAGGCAATATCAATATTAAGAATATTTTGCCTCATGTATTTGAAGAGAGTAACGATATCCCGGGATTCATTCATGAGTTGAATGATTCAGTCTTTGATGACGCATATAAGGTTAATCATACATGCTTTCCCGTTAAGGTTAATTTTCTTACTAATGATAACAAGCAATTCGTATGTTATATGACAGATATGCGTGATGTTGTGTCACAGCAGAAGCAGTTACATAACTTCGAAGAGAATATGCGCGATATCCTAAAGTCGAAGGATGAATTTACAGCTAATCTTACGCATGAACTTAGGACACCCGTTAATGGCATTAAGGGTCATGTTCGTAATCTTAAGGAAGAAGAATCCGATATAGATAAGAAGCGTAAGATGGATATTGTTCTTAAGTGCTGTGACAATATGGAGACAATAATTAATAATCTCCTTGATTACGCCAAGCTTGAAGATGGCAAGATGATAATAGATTCTGCGCCGTTTAATCTTCATGAATTAATAGAGTCTTCCATTAGCATTATCGGTTCCGTTGCGAATGAGAAGGGAATTATGCTTAACTATAATATTTCCGATAATGTTCCGGAGGAAGTAGTCGGCGATGAGTTTCATCTTAGTCAGGTAATTAATAACCTGCTTAATAATGCCATTAAGTTTACATCGGTAGGATCCGTTCACCTTGAAGTGTTTAAGACGAAGCAATTAGGCAAGGATATGGAGCTTACATTCTTCGTTAGAGATACGGGTATCGGCATGAGCGTAGAAGATATGGATAAATTATTCCAAAGCTTTACTCAGGTTGATGGTTCTATTACCAGGACATATGGAGGAACAGGCTTGGGACTGTATGTATGTAAGCAGATAGTTGAGCTTATGGGTGGTAATATAGAGGTTGAGTCAGAAAAAGGCAAAGGAACCACATTTATCTTCACGGTTAAGATGAAGAGCCAAGCGGATGCTAATGATGATGAGGCTGTTACCACCATAGAGGATCTTAAGAAGGATTTTCTTAAGAGTGGTGGGTCGTATGAAGAAGTAGATGAGATACCGTTTGACGATCCGCACAATATCGAGAGAGTAAGGGACTTGATGGAGAAGACAATTCTCTGCGTTGAGCTGGATAATTGGGATAGAGCTGAGGGCTTCGCCGGTTCGCTTAAGAAGCTTGCTGAATCCGGACCCGAGGACTTCAGTAAGAATGCATTTAGACTTGTTATGAATGTGCGCAAGGGTAAGAAGGATAATTGTAGGAAATACTTAGATAAGTTATCTGATTATATGGATGAAGTGATTAAAAACTGAACTGATTAATGGCAAAGAGCGAATTTCATAGGTAATAACATGGCAGATAAAGAAAGTATATTAATTGTAGACGACTACGAAGTTAATATAGATATGCTCGAGGCTATCTTAGAAAGCCTTGAATACAATGTATATTCAAACTGAGATTTTATCTGACAAGAGACCGCATATGGTCCTGCTCGACATCATGATGCCGGATGTTAACGGATTTGAATTCTGCGAAATGCTTAAAGAGAATCCGCATACCAGAGATATTCCGGTTATATTCGTATCAGCTGCCGAAAGTGACGAGGAGAGAGAGAAGGCATTCGAAAGCGGTGGAGTTGATTTTATCAGGAAGCCGTTTGATATTACAGAGATTAAGACACGTGTATCAACACATCTTAACATATATAACTTAAGGCGAGAGCTTGAGGAGAATAATCGTAAGCTTAACAGAGTAATCAGTGAACAAAGTCGCAGAATTATGGATGAGAAAAAACGCATCATCAAGAATATTGCGACATTATCAAAAGGTAAGCAGGATGAGGCGATTGATGATTATAAGGTTGCCAAGAATTCGAGAATGCTGGCACAGGCGTTGAATTTTACTGATAAGTATGAGAATAAGATCTCTGAATCGTTTGTTGAAGCTGTTGAGATCGGCTCGCTTATTCGACATATTGATATTGAATTGTTTGAAGTTTTTTTTACTAAGGACGATACGGATGAATCGGTTAAGACGGTTCGGGATATAGTTTATGGCTTTAATTCGGGTGGCGACGAAGGTGACGATGCCATTGCATACAAGATTGTCAGAATTATTGATACATTTGCCAAATTAACCTCTGAGTATGACAGAGAAGAAGCGCTTAATAGACTTAGAGACGCAGAGGGGCTTGATGAGTATATATTAGAGATGTTTTATAAGATTGAAAAGCAGATTAAGTAATAAGAACACGCATCAGATAGGCGGTTAGGAGAAGGTATGACAGAGAGAGAATTTGAGAGATTGGTAGAATTCCTTGAAAGCAGATATGGTATCAATCTTGCAAGCAAGAAAGCAATTGTACAAGGTAGACTTGATAATTATCTTGCGAGGAATGGATTTTCTTCTTATGAAGAATATCTTAATGCAGTTGAACGTGACAGAACCGGTCATGAGCTTCAGAATATGCTTAATATTTTGACAACTAATCATACTTACTTCTGGAGAGAGCCGGATCACTTCATATTCTTAAGAGATGTAATACTGCCTTGGATTATTAAGAAGGAGCAACATTCTCATGATATACGAATATGGTCGGGGGCTTCTTCTTCGGGTGAAGAGCCATATACAATCGCAATGGTTGTTAAGGAATTTTTAGGACTTAATTATAACGGTTGGAATTCGCAACTTCTTGCAACGGACCTTTCGAGTGAAGTGTTGCAATACGCGATGAAGGGCGTGTATCTTAAGGAGAAGATTGAGGTTCTTCCACCCACATGGCAAAGAGCTAATTTCAAGAGACTGGATGAATTTAATTATCAAGTCAAGCCTGAGCTTAGGAAGAACGTTATGTTTAGGCAATTTAATCTTATGAACGATTTTCCGTTTAAGAATAAGTTTCATTGTATTTTCCTTCGTAATGTAATGATTTATTTCTCGGAGGATACGAAGAGAGAGCTTGTTAATAAGATTTATAATGTTTTAGAACCGGGGGGATATTTTATTATAGGTAATACGGAGAACATCGACAAAGAGGCCTCAGGATTGGATTTTGTAAGACCTTCTATTTTCCGTAAGCCGATGTAAATTATCATAGAAAGAAGGCGTATTGATTTGAGAAAGATTAAAGTACTTGTTGTTGATGATTCAGCGATGTTTGCTGAGCTTGTTCGAAAAGGAATATCATCAGATCCGGCATTGGAGGTTGTCGGCGTTGCAAAAGATCCTTTCGAAGCAAGAGATATGATACTTAAGTATAAGCCTGATGTTATGACGCTTGATATCGAGATGCCCAGAATGGATGGTCTCGAATTTACCAGAAGACTTATGCCGCAATATCCTATACCTATTGTTATGGTCAGTGCACTTAGCGATAAGGTGTTTGATGCCATGAATGCCGGTGCAGTGGATTTTATTGCTAAGCCGGTTAACATGACAAAAGACGAGATATTCAGCTATATTCAACGAGATCTGTGTACCAAGATCAAAATTGCGTCAACTGTTAATGTGGGAGGTCAGAAGCGTGTTAAGCCTAAGAGTGTATCTTCTGACGATATTGATTCTCATCATGTAGTGGTGGCACTCGGTGCTTCGACAGGTGGTACGGAAGCATTGGCAGATGTAATTATGGGATTCCGTAAGGATATTCCGGGTACGATTATAACGCAACATATGCCACCCGGATTTACCAAGATGTATGCAGAGAGACTTGATAATCAATGCGCAGTTGATGTTAAGGAAGCGGAGACAGGTGATGTACTTCGTCCGGGTCTTGTACTCGTGGCGCCCGGTGATAAGCATATGAGACTTGTTAAGAAAAATGATTCATATTCGGTAGAATGTAAGATGGGTCCTAAGGTAAGCGGTCACTGTCCTTCTGTAGATGCGATGTTTTCATCTGTTGCCAAGGTGGCAGGTCCGCATACAGTAGCAGCTCTTCTTACCGGAATGGGTAAGGACGGAGCAGACGGACTTTTAGAGATTAGAAGAGCCGGCGGTCATACAATCGGTCAGGACGAGGAGTCATGTGTTGTATATGGCATGCCTAAGGTTGCTTATGATATAGGTGCGGTTGAATATCAATTGCCGCTTCATTCTATAGCGCATAAGATTTATAGTCTACTTGGAAGGATGTAATGAAAGGAGACCAGTTATGAGAATACTCATTGTTGAGGATGATTTTGCCAGTCGTAAATTCATGATGGATTATATGGCTAAGCATGGTGAATGTGACGGAACGGTTGACGGAAAGGAAGCTGTTGAAGCATTTATGATGGCAATTGACGATGATGAGCCGTATGACCTTATTTGTCTCGATATTATGATGCCTGAGATGGATGGTTATCAAGTCTTAAAGGCAATCAGAGAGATTGAGAAAGAAGAAGGTATATCTAAGAAGGATCAGGTTCGTGTGATAATGATGACAGCTCTATCAGAAGAGAAGAATGTCAAAAAAGCATTTGATATGGGTGCATCGGTATATTGTAATAAGCCTGTTGATACTAAGAGATTGGAAGAGGCAATGAGGAAACTCAAATTAATCAAATAAACTGTGTTATAACTTAGAAAGGAGGAGTCAGATGGCTGAAGAAATGGATAGCATGCTGGACATGTACCTGTACGAGAACGGACAGTTGCTTGAGCAGTTAGAGCTTACAACACTTCAGAAAAAAGATGAAGACAGCTTTGACGAGAATGATATCAATGAATTCTTCCGTATAATGCATACCATCAAAGGTTCATCGGGTATTATGATGTTTGATGACATCATGAAGCTTGCGCATAAGCTTGAAGATGTATTCTTCTATATTCGAGAATCCAAGCCTGATAATGTTCCGCATCTTGAGCTGGTAGATAAGATTTTTGCTGTTGCTGATTTCTTTCGGGCAGAATTTGAGAACATTGAAGAGAATGGAGAGCCCACACAGGATTCATCTGATCTTATCAAGGACATTGATAAATTCTTAAGTAAAATTAAAAAAGAAATTGTTGAGGAAGATAAAGAGCTTCCTACGAAGGAAGAAGATGAAGAGCCACAGCAATTCTATATCGGAGCCGCCGGTGGTGAGACCTCTAAGTATTATTATGTAGAGTGCTATTATCGTAATGATACACAGATGTCGAATATACATGCGTATGCGCTTGTTAATTCCTTAAAGGAGAAGGTTGATGAAATGTACTATTCTCCCGAGGATATAATCACTAACGAGGACTCGGCTGATGTAATATTGGAGCAGGGCTTCAGAATCCTTATCAAATCACATATCAGTCTTGATGAGCTCAAAATACTGCTTGGAGGATTTGATGTGGAATCAACTGATGCATCAGAGTGTTCCAAGGAAGAATTTGAGGCAGGCTTTGATGTGCCGGCACCAATTAACGGTTCGGATGTTATCGACCTTGGTGATATGGGTACAGATGATTCTGACGTGGAACAATCCAAGACAGAAGAAGGGAACAAGGAAGATGTTAAGCCCGGTGATTATGTAATTCAAGCTAAGTCGGCAGGTAAGAAAGCAACGCTTGCCAAGAGCAAGAGATCCAAAGGTGCATCGCAAAGTTTTATAAGTGTCAACGTCAATAAGATTGATCAGCTAATGGACTTAATTGGTGAGATTGTAATAGCGGAATCGGTTGTATTACAGAATCCGGACCTTAATGTTGAAGGACTCAACCTTACTAATTTCAATAAGTCAGCGGCACAGCTTACTAAGTTTACATCGGAATTACAGGATGTTATTATGTCGATGCGTATGATGCCGCTTACCAATACATTCCAGAAGATGAATCGTATAGTATTCGATACATCTCGCAAGGTCGGTAAGAATATCGACTTTAAGATGATTGGTGAAGATACAGAGGTTGATAAGAATATTATCGAGAACATTTCCGATCCGCTGATGCACATGATTAGGAATTCAATTGATCACGGCATTGAAGAGAAGGAAGAGAGGATAGCGGCCGGCAAGCCGGAGAAGGGTACGATTACACTTGAAGCCAAGAATGAAGCGGGCAAGGTTGTAATTTGTGTTCAGGACGACGGCGGAGGCATGAATCCGGAGAAGCTGTTTGCCAAAGCCAAGAAGAACGGTATTGTGCCACCGGATAAGACCATCAGAGATTATACCAACAAAGAGATATATCAGTTCATAACGGCTCCCGGATTTTCCACTAATGAGCAAGTAACCGAACTATCCGGAAGAGGCGTAGGAATGGATGTCGTTGTTAAGAATCTGTCTAAAATCGGAGGCATACTTGAGATTGATTCCGAATACGGAGTGGGCTCTTCGATGACACTTAAGATACCTCTTACGCTCGCAATTATCAGTGGAATACTTCTTGAGGTAGGTAAACAGAGATTCGTTATAGAGACTAATTCGGTTAAGGAATTTATTAACGTTAAGCAATCCAACATAGTCAAGGAGCCTAACGGAGAAGAGTACTTAAACGTACGTGGTCAGCATTATATGGTTGTCAGATTATCTGAGAAATATAATATTAAAAGCTCGGTTAATTCAATTGACGAAGGTATAATGATTCTTACAGAGTATGAGGACAGACGAATAAGTATTTTCGTTGATAAGCTCTTAGGCGGACAGGAGATAGTTGTTAAGCCTATTCCTGATTATATTAAGAAGGTTAACGGATTATCGGGATGTACGCAGTTAGGCGATGGAAGCATTGCTTTGATACTGGATACAGCAACAATAGCAGGATAAAGAAAGGAGTAAGATATGGCAGATGAGAAGCAAGATATAGTTGTTGCCAGCGAAGAAGAGATGGCTTTTGAAGAAGAGAATGCCATCGAAGACGCTAAGCAATACATGACTTTCAAGTCCGGCTCCGAATATTATGGAATTGAACTCAAATACGTCAATGAAATAATGGGAATCCAGCCAATCACCGCAATTCCTGAAGTGGAGGATTATATAAGAGGTCTTATTAATCTGCGCGGTAAGATTGTACCTGTTATTGATGTGAGAATCAGATTCAAGCAGGAGCCTTTTGAATACAACGATAGGACATGTATTATCATTGTAAATGTTAAGAATACAGTGATAGGTCTTATTGTAGAGACAATTGCCGATGTTGTAACCATTAAGGACAAGGACATCGAGGCACCACCTTCACTTACGACTACCAAGGATAAGGACAAATATGTATACGGCTTTGGTAAGGTTAATGATGAAGTGAAGCTGTTACTTAATCCCGAAAAGCTAATCAGGGATGAAGATATGTCAGCAATCGATAACGCTGTAGATGATGTATAAAATGTGTATGTATATTAAAAGGAGGCATTAGAAAATGAACAAAAAGAGTATGTTATCGGGTATGCTAATTACGATAATCATCGTAATCGCACTGCTTATAGTATCCGTTGCGGAAACTATTATTATTGAATTTGTGGGCTCTGAGGTAATCAGCCCGGTATTATCGGTTATTATTGATATTGTTATTGTAGTTGCGGCAATTATCGTTGCTATATTCGGTCTTGTTAGCCACAATAAGGTGGTTAGATCATGTATAGCAAGAGTTGATGAATATACTGAAAAGCTTGCTAAGGGTGATGTTGATTGGACACCTGAAGAAGCTACATATAGGGAGTATGATAATTTCATCAGAGATTTGAAGGAGCTTGTTAAGTCAACTAAGATTCAGGCTGATATGGCTCGTGATATGTCTAAGGGAGACTTTACGGTTGATTCTCATGTAAGAAGTGAACAAGATGAACTTGGTATTGCTCTTCGTGATTTGGTTGATGAGAATAATCAAGTATTATCAGAGGTACAGGAAGCAAGCATGTCATTTACTGAGGGTGCTAAGGAAGTATCTGCGGCATCTCAGGCTCTTGCACAAGGCTCTACACAGCAGGCCAGCGCTGTAGAAGAGATTAACGCTTCAATTAAGGATATTGCTACTAAGACCACAACTAATGCAGATGATGCACGTGATATGGAGCAGAAGGTAGGAGTGATGCTTCAAGACGCTCAGACCGGTAAGACCGCAGTTGATGCAGTTAATGCATCTATGAATGATATTATGGATTCATCCAATAATATCAGTAAGGTTATTAAGACAATTGATGATATTGCATTCCAGACTAATATCTTAGCTCTTAATGCTACGGTTGAGGCTGCAAGGGCAGGTGTTCACGGAAGAGGCTTTGCGGTAGTTGCAGAAGAGGTTAAGAACTTAGCAGAATTATCATCTAATGCCGCTAAGGAGACAGCAGAGCTTATTCAGCATGCTATTGATGCAGCTCAGGATGGTAGTGCGCAGGTTGATGAAATGACAACTGCCATTGCTAAGATATCTGACGGAATTACAGAGATATCAGGAACCGTAAGTGATGTTGCTACATCCTCTGATGAACAAGCAACAGCTATTGCACAGGTTAAGCAGGCTATCGGTCAGATTTCACAGGTTGTTCAGACAGACTCTGCAACAAGCGAAGAGTGTGCGGCTGCGGCTGAGACATTATCTAACCATGCACAGAACCTTAGAGATGTTATTGCAGGCTTCAAGCTAAGAGGTCAGAATAACGCAGGCCTTAACGGCTCTATGGGAGGCTTTGGAGGCTTCGGCGGTGGCTCGATAGGCGGGGCACCGGCTATGGATGATTCATATGATGATATGGATAATGAGAGTATTATCTCACTTGAAGGTAACATGGGTAAATTCTAATAACCTAATATATACACATTAAAAGGTCTTGGCTTTACGCCAAGACCTTTTTTAGTCCTTCAAGTCCTTCATCCATCTTCTCGATATAAGGAGTATAATCAATATCTTGCTTAGATCTTAACAGCTCTGTCATCTCGGATATTGGTTCCTTGATGGGGGTAATCTCTAAGTTGGATACATTACCCTTGATAGCATGAGCATAGGAAAATGCATTTTCAAGATCCTTGTCATTAATGGCTTGCTTAAGCTTATCGAATTCGTCCATCTGTGGCACCTTATTAATAAGCTTTAGGAATAATGCTTCGTTGTTAACACATCGCTTTAATGCTGTGTCAGTGTCAACACCGTATTCTTTTAATTTGTCAATCATTAAGTTAACCTCCAATAGCTATTATAATTAATTGTGTTCACATATCATTTTACACATTATTATAATTAAAGCAAATATTTCGTTAAAAATCCATGAACTAATTTGTTTTTTTTTAATTTATGTCTATTAAAATATTGTTTTTTTTTGTATAATATCACATTGAGGGTATTAAGTAATGAGTGATAATTCAATTAACAATACAGATATAGATGTCAGTAATCCGGATGCAGATATAGATGCCAATTATTCAAAAGAGGTTCTTGACGCTGAGATTGAGCAGCAAAAAAAGAGTAACTGGAAGCGCAATGTGTTTAATGTTGTCTTCCTTGTTCTTGTGTTCGGTCTTACTATGTACGGAGTGTTCCGCGGAGAGGATTACCACGCTGTAATAGAAGGCCTTAAGCAAACCGACTTGGCGATATTAATTGTGCCGTGTATTGTCTTGGTACTTGCATTTGTTATGCTTGAATCTGTTATAATCAAGTATATTTTTAATACATTAGGTGATAAGCCAAGACTTACAAGATGCTTTTTATATTCATTTGTTGGGTTCTTCTTTAGCCTTATTACGCCATCTGCTTCAGGCGGACAACCGGCTCAATTGATATTTATGAGAAAGGATAAGCTGTCGATAGCACATTCGACGCTTGTGCTTATTCTTGTAACTATCGGATACAAGCTTGTACTTGTTGTGCTTGGCGGTGTTACTTTGATTATAGGGCCTGAGAGTATAATGTCTCAGATTACTGAGGTAGAGTTTTGGATTTGGCTTGGTATTATTCTTAATGTTATTGCTATAGTAGGCATGCTTATTTTTGTATTTGTACCGTCTCTTGCCAGGAAAATTCTTGTTATTTGTGTTAAATTTTTAAATAAGATTAAGATTCTTAAGGATAAGCAGAAATGGCTCAATAAGGTTGATGACATGATGGAGAAATACGAAGCTGCATCCAGATATCTTAAGAGTCATAAGGTAGTGCTGTTTAATGTATTTTTATTATCTGTTATTCAAAGAGTATCGCTTTTCTTTGTAACGGTTGTTGTTTATTGGTCGTTCCATTTGCACGGAACGTCCATAATTGATATACTTTTATTACAGTGCTTGATATCAGTAGGTGCCGATATGTTGCCGCTTCCCGGTGGTATGGGTATTACAGAGAGATTGTTCCTTTCTATATTCCAGGGAGCATTCGGTGCATTAACGCTTCCGGCAATGATATTAAGCAGAGGATTTAGTTTCTACATACAACTATTCATATGCGCCATTATGACAGTTGTTGCATATATTGTTGTATTTTGGATACCTAATAAGCGGAAGACATAGTTCCAAGCACCGCTGTTCCGACTAAAATGTCTCCGCAGAGGTCTTGGCAACTTAAATTCAATAGAATACTTTACATAATAAGGAGTTAAGAACAATGATAGGATTTTATGATTACACAGTTATCACATCGTACTTAGGAATTATATCAGCCGTTATCGGTATGATTGAGGCATGTAACGGCAAATTCATGATAGCAATTATCTGTCTGGCCTTCTCGGGTATGTGTGATACGTTGGATGGTAAGATTGCGCGAACTAAGAAGAATAGGACTGAATATGAGAAGGCATTCGGTATTCAGCTTGATTCGTTATGTGATGTTGTGTGCTTTGGTGTATTTCCGGTTATTATGGCATACAATATGGGCATGAAGAAGCCTCTTGGTATTGCCGTATTATGTGTATACCTTATTTGCTCCGTTATAAGACTTGCATATTTTAATGTAATGGAGGAAGAGAGGGTGAGTAAGAATCCTAGCGCGAAGAAGGTGTATTTCGGTGCACCGATTACAACTATTTCCGTGACGATGTCGCTTGCATTTGTTGTAGGCCTTCTAATACCGAATCAAGCATTTATTATAGTTCTTCATGTATTGCTTCTTATTCAATCATTTGCATTTATTATTAATATTGAGATTCCAAAGCCCAATATGTGGCTTATATTTGCTATTGTTCTTGTTGTAATAATACTTCTTGTTACAATATTCGTACTTGCAAGCATGGATATAATCAGTATACACGAGATAGGTGAGACAGCATCTAACGGTATGGGAAATGTCTTACAAATTGCGTGATGGCGCTTTGCTTGTGTATGAGAAAGGATGATATTCATGAAGTATGCACTTAGAGATGGGACGATAGTTACGCCTGATGATTCTCAAGATAAATTCTTAGCTAAGCTATACAAGACTAATGTCGGAATTAAATTACTTGGAGCGATTATACAGCCGATTATTACAAGAATCGGTGGCTTTATAATGAATTTATCTATCTCCAAATTATTTATACCGTCCTTTATTAAGAATAATAATATTGATATGAATCAATATGAGGATGTAGCATATTCTAACTATAATGATTTCTTTACACGTAAGATTAAGCCCGGCGCACGAACTATAGATGCCAATCCTAAGCACTTAATCAGTCCATGTGACAGTAAGCTTACCGTATATGATATTGATAAGAATTGTGTGCTTCCCATTAAGGGGATGGAATACAGTGTCTTTTCGCTTTTAAGAGACAGGAGACTTGCCAAGAAGTATCAAGGCGGCAAGGCGCTTGTTTTCAGACTTACGGTGGATGACTATCATCGTTATGTGTATGTTGATGGCGGAATGAAGAGTAATAACCGTTCCATAGAGGGTGTATATCATACAGTTAATCCTGTTGCCGCAAGCACATTTCCTATATACAGGGAGAACCATCGTGAATACACAATGCTACGTACCGATAATTTCGGTGATGTGATTCAGATGGAAGTCGGAGCGTTAATGGTAGGTAAGATTACGAATTATCATTTTGCGGGAAGGATATCAAGAGGCGAGGAGAAGGGTTATTTCGAATTCGGCGGTTCTACAATAGTGGTGCTTCTTGAGAAGGATAAGGCTGTTATTGATAAGGACATTATTAAGAACACTAAGGCAGATATTGAGACGCGTGTTCTTATGGGGGAGAAGATTGGTGTAGCAGTGAAGTAGGCTGTATAATGTATGGAAAAGGTGATAATGCAACATTTTGTTCTGCATATGATACGACCTTTTTTAATACCCAATATGAGAAGATGAATGTTGAGAGGACTATGATGTTCATGTATGATTCACTTCTTATGGAATATGCCGATATATTGAAGAGGATATAATTTTAATATGATAGATTATATATATTTATAAGGTTGGTAGCAATATGAAGACAATTGGTATTTTGATAGGCAATAATCAATCTGAATATATTAAGTCACTTATGGACGAATTTGAGAGTCAATCTAAGAAATTGGGAATTAGATTGATATTTTTATCGGGATATAAAGTGCCGAGCGAATACAATGAAGAGGATGAATTTGATGATTGGATGGCTGATTATAAATTCTCTTCAATATTTGAATATGCAGGCAATACCGGATGTGATGCTTGTATAATATGTTACGGTCCTATCAGTGGAATAGAAGGTGCACCTTCTATGGAAGAGATAATTAATATGTGTGGCGATATTCCGAAGATGTTTGTTGAGATAAAGCCCGAGAACAATAATGAATCAGATGTGCCGTATATTATTGCCGACGGATATAATTCAACCTATGCTATGGTAAAGCATCTTGTTGAAGAGCATGGTTTTAGTCGTGTGGCATTTCTTGCCGGTCCGCAGGATAATTATAGCTCAAGGGAGCGACTTTCGGCATATAAGGATGTAATGGCTAAGAATAACATAGAGGTTACGGATGATATGGTCGAATATGGAGACTATACGACCGGGGTTAAGCCATTAGCGGAGAAATTGCTTGATAATAATAAGGACCTTGAAGCAATATGCTGTGCCAACGATAGTATGGCGAGAGCTTGTTATAACGTGTGTGCTGCGCGCGGTCTTAAGGTTGGTAAAGATATTGCCATAACCGGCTTTGATAACTGTGATATTTCATCAAGGCTTCGTCCTGCGCTTACAACAATTAATCATGATAGTAGAGTTATTGTATCTAAGGCGCTTGATATGGCGCTCAAATTAGCTGATGGCTTAAGTGTAGAGAATGTTGAATGCGAATGTGAATTGCAAATCAGAAAATCATGTGGATGTAACAGCAGAATTGGTGTGGATGACATTAATTTGAGTCATAATTCCGAGATTTTTGCACATGAGAATATTAGCGATTATAATATCAGCGCTCAGGAGCTTAATGATGTTGCAATAAGTCTTGCTAAAGAGAATGAACGTTTAAAGGGACGTTTGTGGGATGTATCCTTCTTCGTAAGAGCCTTCATGGTCAGACATATCAAAACTGATGAATATTTTGACTTTCTCTTTTCAATGCTTCGTAAGGAAGGTCTTTCCAATGCATATTTCTTTGTACATAAGACAGATCTTATATATGACAATAACGGGTCGGATGATACTAACAGACATATGTATTATGCCGGAGGTTTTGATGAGGAAGGGAATACAATTATTCCGGTAAAGGAATGGCATCATTATCAAATATCGCATAAGAAGGGATTTAACGATTATTTGCCTGCAGAGGGCGAAGGCAATTTCCACACGTATGTGCTATTTGCCGGTAAGGCTCAATACGGAGTGATGTTGACGAGAGCTGATGTTGTTGACAATGAATTCTTGTTGTATATCAGTATTCAGATAAGCAGCTTGCTTCATATTTATAATCTTAAGACAAGGGAAGAAGTTGTAGTTGAAGAAATGGAGCGTTCAATTGAGCGTGTCAAGGAATCTAATCAGATATTAAGTGCCATTTCAAGATATGATGACCTTACTAAGATTCTTAATCGTCGTGGTTTTATGGAGCAGGCGTTAGCAGCTATTCACAGAAGTCCGGGACGAGAAGCAATAATAATGTTCGGAGATCTTGATCATCTTAAGGAGATTAACGATTGCTTTGGTCATGGTGACGGAGATTTTGCAATCAATTCCGCAGCGAAGCTGCTTACCGGTCTTATGCCACGCGAAGGCTTTGTTGCAAGAATCGGTGGAGATGAGTTTGTGGCATTTATTCCAGTGCCTCGAGATCAAGACGCAAAGGAATACATAAAGACACTTAAAGATAATCTTAAGGAAGCAATGTTCTTATTTAATCTGACATGTGATAAGCCATACTTTGTAGAGATTTCATCAGGCTTTACATCATTTGTATGCGAGCCTGACATCGACCTAGCGAAGCTAATCGCTAACTCAGACGAAGTACTGTATGAAGACAAGCAACAACGCAGAGAATCAATTAAGAAGGGTTGACATGGATAATATAAAGGTCGTCGCCGTTAGCGGTTTTGCTTTCGAGAACCCTGACATCGGTGAAGAAGCACTTAAGGAACAAGAAGCAATTGAATATGTCAACAAGCAGCTTAACTTCAGTGACACGAATGCTTTGCTGACCTTGTATAATCAGATGGTTGCGAGAAGAATGTTTCATACTGAGGTAGGATATTATTATCTTAAGAGCATTCAAGACCATCTTATGAAGCAGGATATCGATCCTGCCATGATTGAATCGATACCGGTTCTTGTTGATAAGAGCGATGATTCATTAGACACCACGAAGGATAAGCAAAGTAACGAAAATGCCAACTCAAAAGTTAATAACGATAGCAATGAAGGCTATTCGTTTGATGAAGCCAAATACAGAAAAAAAGAAAGAAAGCTAATCGCTAAGGCTAAGAAATACCAAAAGCTTACAATAACTTTTATTACAATAACAATTGTTCTTGTGGTCACTGTTGTTGCGATGTTTGTTGTGGCCATGACCAGTGATAATCCTACGATACTTAACTATGAGGAAGTATTGCAGAACAAATATGCTTCTTGGGAGCAGGATTTAGAGGCTCGAGAGGCCGCACTTAAGAAGCAAGAGAAAGCATTAAAGTAAGGGGAGTAATTTTATGGCAACGAAAATTCTTATTGCAGATGATGAAAGCAGAATCAGAAAGCTTGTTAATGATTTTTTGTCAAAGGAAGGTTATGAAGTAATTGAAGCCAAGGATGGTCAAGAAGCATTGGATAAATTCTATGCCGATAAACCGGATTTATTAATACTTGATATTATGATGCCACATTTTAGCGGACTTGAAGTATGTGAAGAGATTAGAGAAACAGCCAAGGATGTCCCGATTATTATTCTGACCGCAAAAGACACCGAAGCTGATGAATTAAACGGATTCTCTAAGGGTGCTGATGAATATATCGCTAAACCGTTCAGCCCTAAGATTTTAGTGGCAAGGGTAAATGCTATACTTAGAAGGAGCAATGCCGTTACAGAGGAATCTGTCCTTGTTGCCGGTGTTATTACGGTTGATATTAATGCACATACGGTTGTGGTGGATGATAAGAGCTTAGATTTATCCGTTAAGGAATTTGAGCTATTATGTTATTTTATTAATAATCAAGGTCTTGCGTTATCAAGGGAGAAAATACTTGATAATGTATGGGATTATGATTATTACGGGGATGCAAGAACTGTTGATACGCATGTTAAGAAATTAAGAGCTAAGCTGGGAGTATTCGGTAAATATATTCACACTATTTGGGGAATGGGATATAAGTTTGAAGTTGAACAATAACGCTACAAGATTTGTAAGTACAAGAAAAAGAATTCTCATACTTATTACTTCATTAATTCTTTTGCTGCTTGTTATGCTGTGGCTATTCAATACGCTTTTTCTTTCGATAGTATATCGAAGAGAAAAGGTTGAAAACATGGAGGAAGTGTTCGCAAGGCTGGATGAAGCGTCGATTGCCGGAGCATTGTATGAAAGCAGATACGACAAGACATTTGAGAAGCTATCGGCGGATAACAACTTAGATATTGTAGTTGTGTCTTCAAATGGCGTTGTCATATTAACAAGTGGTAGAGAAAAGCAGAATACAGTCAGTAGATTATTAGATGCTTTGCTTGCCAACAGAGAAGGCAAGGAAAGCATTGTTCATAATGATGCCTATGATATAGTATTAGATGAGGATGAATATCTGGGTGATGAATACCTGATTCTTATAGGCACGCTCCGGGACGGCAATTTGATAATGCTCAGATATGCGATGGCTAATATGGCTTTATCAATTCAAATATTTGATGAAACCACGGTAGTAGTCGCAATTATTGTATTTTTAGTTGCCTTCCTGCTTGTTGAAATATTTACAAGAAGACTTACCAAGCCTGTTATGGAGCTTACGGATATATCCAAGAAGATGTCAGAGCTTGATTTCGGAGTAAAGTATAAGCCCAGAGAAATACGCTCAGAGATTGATATATTAGGTGAGCATATGAACTCCATGTCAAGTACTTTAAGAGACACATATGTTAAGCTACAGAAGGCTAATGTTGAGCTTAAGAAGGATATAGAGCTTAGAGAGAAAAACGAACAGATGCGTACTGAATTTCTCTCGGGTGTAGCTCATGAGCTTAAGACACCGATAGCGCTTATTCAAGGCTATGCAGAAGGTCTTTCGGATGGAATGGCAGACGATCCGGAGAGCAGAGATTATTATGTAGATGTCATTGTTGATGAGTCCGCTAAGATGAATAAGATGGTTAGCCAGTTGATTTCGTTAAATGAATTGGAATACGGCGTTGACATGGAAAGTCAAGAAGAGTTCAATATTACGGAGATGATTCGAGGCTTGGTTGATTCATCTAAGATACTTCTTGAGCAAAACGATATAAAGGTTGAATATAATATTGATGAAGATATTAATGTAGTAAGCATACCCAATCTTGTTGAGACGGCATTTTCCAATTATCTGAGCAATGCCATACATTATTGCATGGGCGATAAGATTATTAAGATATCGCAGCTTGATAAGGGTGATAGAGTATGTGTAAGTGTATTTAATACCGGTGATAATATTCCCGAGGAATCACTTTTAAGATTGTGGGAGAAATTCTATAAAGTTGATAAAGCAAGAACAAGAGAATATGGCGGAAGCGGAATCGGTTTATCTGTTGTAAAATTGGCGATGGACGCTGTAAAAGGCAAATACGGAGTATATAATACCAACTCAGGTGTAACATTTTGGTTTGAAATTGACAAAAATACATAAATTTTTGAATATTTACAAAAATATTCACTAAAAAATACATATTTTTGTTGAATATTACCGACTAAAATGATAACATTAATTAGGTAGTTGATTATATTGATTTTGGAGCGCATCATGAATAAGAAAATTGTACTTGGTATCGTTCTATGTGCTGTGTCTATAAGCTTTTGTGGATGCTCTTGGGCTAAGTCGTTTTCGGAAGATGATACCAAGACTGTTGCTACATATTCAGCCAAAATAATTGCTAAATACAACAAGAACCAGAAGGATGGTATAGTTGAAGTAACCGAAGAGGACAAAGCCAAGGTGACCAGTGATGATCTTAAGGCATTGGAAGCGTTAGCTCAAGCCAATAATTCTGCGAACACCACGTCATCTAAGAGTAAGTCATCTTCGTCAAGTAATTCGACCGCGGAGACTAAGCCTGCAGTATCGCTTAGTTCAGCATTAGGCATTAGCGGTGTGGACTTTACATATCTTGGCAATGAAGTGAGAGACAATTATACCAGTACGGTATATGATATGAGCCCCACTTCCGGATATAAATTTTTGGTTATGAAGTTCAGAGTAACCAATAATTCCGGTGCCAATACTGAGGTTAATATTCTCAGTAAGAATCCTAAGTTTAAGGCTACGCTTAATGGGACGGTAAGTGCCAACAATGATATGTCTCTTATGGATAATGATTTGGCGACGTATAAGGGCACATTGAATGCAGGAGAGAGTAAAGAATTAGTACTTTTATTTCAATTCAAGAACGAGGATTTAGCTAATATTCAGAGTACTTCGTTGCAATGTACTGTAGCGGGAAGTACCAGTGACATAACATTATAAGTATCAGGAGGAGAGATAATGGATACAAATATTTTGCTGGAGACAGGAACCAATGAGCTGGAGATACTTGAGTTCAGAGCGGGGGATAATCTGTACGGTATTAATGTTGCCAAGATTAATGAGATTTTGTTATATCAACCGGTAACACCTGTTCCAAATGCACATCCGTGTATCGAAGGAATATTTATGCCGAGAGATACGATGATTAGTGTTATTAATCTTAGGAAGTGTTTGGGATTGGAAGATAAGTATGATAATGACGGTCTCTTTATTATTACCAACTTCAATAATCTTAATACAGCATTCCATGTAGACGAGGTAATGGGTATTCATCGTGTTTCATGGGAAGAGATAATCAAGCCGGATTCAACCATCAGTTCCGATGATTCCGGAGTGTCTACGGGTGTTATTAAGTTATCCGACAGACTTGTAGTTATACTTGATTTCGAGAAGATTGTATCTGACATTAATCCTGATACCGGTCTTAAAGTATCCGATATGGATTCATATGAGAAGAGAGATAGGTCTCAGTCTCCGATACTTATTGCTGAGGACTCTGCATTACTTCAGAAGCTTATCGTAGAATGTCTTAAGAAGGCAGGCTACACTAAGATTATTACTAATGATAACGGTCAAGAGGCTTGGGATAAGCTACAAGAGCTTCAAGAAGAGGGTACGGTTCTTGATGATATTCATTTAGTAATTACTGATATTGAGATGCCTCTGATGGATGGTCATAGATTAACGAAGCTCATCAAGGAAGACTCTGAGCTTAAGAAGATACCGGTTGTTATTTTTTCATCTCTTATTAATGACCAGATTAGGAAGAAGGGTGAATCGGTAGGAGCTGATGCTCAGCTGACTAAGCCTGAGATAGGTAAGCTTGTTGAAGCTGTCGATTCGCTTATCGAGAAATACGAGAGAGAGAGATAATTCGACTTTAGTGTGATTAACATAAAGGGGTGTGATTTATCACACCCTTTATTTGTGTAATGATTCGTTTTGGAGGATATTAATTTGTCTAATTCAGAAGATTATTTAGATGGATTACTGAATTCAATAAGTCAGAAGAAAACTGATGTTGAAGAAGCAATTGATTTTGATGAGAAAAGCATTCAATCTAAAATTGCTGATATGAGTAGCGTTGACCCTAATGATGATTTCATGGATGCAACGGGCATCAGTAATTATCAGCCGACTAAGATGTCTCATGATAATCTTAGAGAGGCTTTCTCAGAGTCTGATCTTTTAAAGGAATTTGAGGATGAGCTATCAGCCGGATCCTATGATAAGTTCATTGACGATTTTAACAGAGAAATTGATGAAGAAGAGGCTATGTTTGAGAAGGGTGAGGAGCTGCCTGAAGACAGTGGCTCAGAGTTTGTCAAATCTCTGCTTGAAGAAGTGGATGGACTTACCGGTATAGATGACGCAGATGGACTTCCCGGTATAGATGACGCAGATGGACTTCCCGGTATAGATGACGCAGATGAAGAAGGGTCTGACGAATTGCCCGATGCAGAGCCTTCGGAGGATTTCACCGTTGATGAAGTTATAAAGGACGACGTGTCGCACCCGGAATCGGCATCTGAGAATGATACCGACGATTCAATTGAAGATTCCTTTGTTACAATAGATGATTCTTATTTTGAAGAGAACGGTGAGCTTTCGTCGAAGGGTGAGACGGATAGCTCTACAACGGAAGAGAAGGCTGAAGAGGCTACGGCAGATGACATTGAAGAAGATAATGATGCTATAGAGGAGACAGAGGCTTCAGCTATAGATGATGCTAACGAATTGTTGTCTGCTCTCGGAGAAGAGACATTACCGGAAGAATCTGCTGAGGAAGCGCAGTCAGAAGGTGGTCCATCAGAAGAAGCTGAGGAAGATGCGAAGCAAGAGCTTAATGATGAAGTAACCGCCAATCAAGACATTCAAGATATTTTAAGTGAAGTGGAGAATATTGTCGGTGATGATACTTCCGAAGGTGATAGCGATGCTAATGGTGATGCCGGGGAATCATTGCTTTCCGAAGAATTTCAAAGTGATGAGCATGATGATATAGATGCACTTGAGGTTAATGAAGACGGGATATCGTTAGTTGATGAGAATGCCGATCTTGATGCTCTTTTACAGGGTGAGGATTCAGATATAGGCGATCTTCTTAATGCTGATGAGAATGATATAGAGCTTGATGAAGCCAGGGATACCTTTGAAGCATCTGCCGATCGTGCCACTAATGCAACTGAAGACAGTAGTGAAGATGGCGGGGGAGAGAAAAAGGTTGGACTTATTCAGAAGATTCTCGGTATCTTCAAGAAAAAGAAAAAGGAAAATCCCGAGGATGCCGCTAATGAGCTTCTTAACGTTGCAGCCGGTGGTGATGTAGAAGATACAACCAAAGAGAATGAAAAGATATTAGAGGAGCTTGATGAAGAAGAGGCTGAAGAATTAGCCAAGAAGCAGAAGAAGAAGGAAGAGAAGGAAGCGGAGAAGGCTGCCAAGAAAAAGGAGAAAGAGGCTGCGGCTGCCGAGAAGAAAGCTCAAAAGCAAGCAGCAAAGGCTGAAAAAGCCAAAAAAGAAAAAAAGCCGGGTAAGCTTAAGACATTCCTGTCAGATGACAAGTCCAAGAAGGTACCCATGAAGGTTATTGTGATTTTTGTTTTGTTGGTTGCGACTATTGTTGCCGTTATTGTTATTCTCAGTAATTTATATAACAACAAAACTACAATGCGTAACTTTAATGCAAGCTATGCTGTAGGTAATTACATTGAAGCATACAATCTTATTGCAGGCTTGGACGGCTTGAATGAAGAAGAGAAGCTTATGCTTAATAAAGCCAGAATACTTGCTGATTTGCAGAACAAGAAGCAGGAATATGATACATTTATGAAGAGTAAAGATTATCAGAATGCTCTTGATTCACTTATTGTTGCTGTCGGAAGATATAACGAGAACCTTGAAGATGCCAAGGAGCTTGGAGTCAACGCTGAATATAACGGAATTGAATCAATGATTGTAGGTCAATTAATGGATCAATTCGGAATGACTGATGAAGAGGCAAAGCAATTATACGAAATCAAAGGCAGGACGAAATATACAATAACACTTAACGAGAAATTAAAAGCTTTGGGAATGGATAAAAGTGATAGCAATAATTGATTATAATGCCGGTAATATCAAGAGTGTAATGAAGGCATTTGCATATCTTAATGAAGAAGCGATATGCACTAGGGATTATAAAGAAATTATAAAAGCAGACAAGGTGGTACTGCCCGGTGTTGGTTCATTTGAGTATGCAATGAACCAGCTTAAAAGGTATGAGCTTGATAAAGCAATTTACGAAGTTGTTGATAATGATATACCCTTGCTTGGTATATGTCTTGGGTTGCAATTGCTTTTTGATGGTTCTGAAGAAAGTCCCGGTTGCAAGGGCTTATCACTTCTTGGCGGACATATATATAAGATTCCGGAGGACACCGGTCTTAAGGTTCCGCATATCGGTTGGAATTCTCTTGAATTGTCAAATGACGGAAGGCTTTTTAAGGGCATTGATGATAATTCATTCGTATATTTTGTTCATTCTTATTATCTTAGAGCGGCTGATGAGTCTATCGTCAAAGCAAGCTGTGATTATGGTGTTAAGATTCATGCTTCGGTTGAGAAGGATAATATCTTTGCGTGTCAATTTCATCCGGAGAAAAGCGGAGATATAGGTCTTAAAATACTTAAGAATTTTGCGGAGACAGATTATGCACACTAAGAGAATAATACCTTGTCTTGACGTTAAGGACGGAAGAGTTGTCAAGGGAATCAATTTTGTTAATCTTAAGGATGCCGGCGATCCCGTTAGTGTGGCCAAGGCTTACGATAAAGCAGGCGCTGACGAGGTTGTCTTTCTTGATATAACCGCAAGCTCGGATAACAGAGAAACTGTAGTTGATATGGTTAGATCGGTTGCCGCTAATGTATTTATTCCATTTACGGTCGGCGGTGGTATTAGAACAGTAGATGATTTCAAGCTACTGTTAAGAGAAGGTGCCGATAAGATTAGTATTAATTCTTCTGCAATAGATAATCCTAAGCTGATTAGTGATGCGGCTAAGCAATTCGGTTCACAGTGTGTGGTTGTTGCAATTGATGCCAAAAGGCGTGAAGACGGAGGCTGGAATATATATAAGCACGGTGGTCGTATTGATTGCGGTATTGATGCGGTTAAATGGGCTATCGAAGCAGAAGAGCGTGGCGCAGGAGAGATTTTGCTTACAAGCATGGACTCAGACGGAACTAAAGCCGGCTACGATATAGAGCTTACCAAAGCAATATCCGATGCTGTATCGATACCTGTCATTGCATCAGGCGGAGCCGGTACGATGGAGCATTTCTTAGAGGCGTTAACGACAGGTGGCGCAGAAGCAGCGTTAGCGGCCAGTCTGTTCCATTATAAGGAGCTGGAGATTAATACTCTTAAAGAATTTCTAAAGGACAACGGAGTGCCGATAAGAATATAATGATACGCGACAGGGGGACGGGTTCCTTGTCGCGTATGTTTTAAATTAACTCATTTTTTCGCGACAAGGAACCCGTCCNNNNCTGTCGCGCGAGTGTCACTAAAATTTGACTTAATATATTCCGCGTGGTATACTATACATGTAAAAGAGTACGTATTTAAAAGGAGTGATGATTATGGCAGTTTCATGGGATTCTAATTCGATGTCGACGTTGTTCTCAAGCTTACCGTCATCTAATAAGGGATTCTTTGGTACAGGCTCGTCTAGTACCAATATGTTGTCTGATTATTACAGCATTAAGAACGGTTCGTATGGCAAGCTAATGAAGGCTTACTATTCACAGCAGACTGAGTCGATTAAGAGTTCAACTAAGACTGACAAGACAGATACTACCGATAAGACCAATAAGAATGCTTCGGCAACTACTACAGCCGCTACTGTGGCTAAGGATGTTAAGAGTGCAGCTGATACTCTTAAGACAAGTGCTGATGCAATGCTTGATTCTAAGCTCTACGACAAGGTTGAATCGACAGATGACAAGGGTAATAAGACATCGGCAGTTGATACCGATAAAGTATTTAAGGCGGCATCTGATTTCGTAGATTCTTATAATAACATGATTGATAAGGCATCTAAGTCAGATAACAGAACGGTTCAGTCTAATGTTTCATCGATGAATAACTACAGCAGGGTTAACTCTAAAGCTTTATCAGAGATGGGAATTACGATTGGTAGCGATAATAAACTGTCAATTGATGAGGACAAATTCAAAAAAGCTGACATGAATGATGTACAATCAATGTTTGGTGCAAGAGGTGGCTTCGGATATCAGGTTAGTGCGCTTGCAACCTCGGCATCCTTTGCGGCAAGTAATTCATTTACAACAGGTTATAACAACACAGGTACGTGGAATTCAGCAAGTGCATCATCGTTTTTCGATGCGGTATAGCTAAAGTTTGAATTGACATTATAATGGCCTTAGTAGATAATAATATCTACTAAGGTTTTTTAATAAGGAGAAAGCATATGGAACAATTATCAATTGCTAAGGAATTATCGAACAACTCGTATCCCGGACGAGGAATTATTATGGGTAAATCCCCTAACGGTAAATATGCTGTAACTGCATATTTTATTATGGGAAGAAGTGCCAACAGTCGCAATCGTATCTTTGTAGAGGATGGTGAGGGTATTAGGACACAGGCTTTTGATGAGTCTAAGGTAGAAGACCCAAGCCTTATTATTTATGCGCCTGTTCGAGTACTTGGTAATAAGACTATTGTAACTAACGGAGATCAGACTGATACAATCTATGAAGGAATGGATAAGCAACAGACATTTGAGCAATCTCTTCGCATTCGTGAGTTTGAGCCCGACGGCCCTAACTTTACACCTCGTATCTCAGGCATAATGCATATAGATAACGGCAAATATAATTATGCAATGTCAATTCTTAAGAGTAACAACGGTGATGACAGCTCATGTAACAGATATACATTTGCCTATGAGAATCCCAAGAACGGTGAAGGCCGCTTCATACATACATATATGGGAGACGGTGCTCCGCTTCCAAGCTATGAGGGCGAGCCGAAGCTTATCGACATCGCAGATGATATTGATGAGTATACCAATCTGTTATGGGATAATCTTAATGAGGATAATAAGGTGTCGATCTTCGTTAGATACATCGATATAGCGGGAGGCAATTATGATACAAGAATTGTTAACAAGAATGTCTAGATTGCTTCGCACGGAGGCAATAGAACTCCGGAGCGATTTTCTATAGAGCTCGAGTTACTATTGCGTAGTGCGAAGTGCATATAATAGTATTAGGAGGAACAATTATGAAGGAATTAGAATTAAAATACGGCTGTAATCCCAATCAGAAGCCCTCACGCATCTACATGGAAGATGGCGAGCTTCCGATTAAGGTATTAAGCGGCAAGCCCGGCTATATTAACTTTTTAGATGCTTTTAACGGATGGCAGCTTGTTAAGGAGCTTAAGAAGGCAACAGGTCTTCCGGCTGCTACATCATTTAAGCATGTATCACCCGCCGGCGCCGCAGTCGGACTTCCTTTATCTGATGTAGAGAAGAAGATTTATTGGGTAGATGACATGGACTTTGAATTTACCCCGTTGGCAAATGCTTATGCAAGAGCCAGGGGAGCTGACAGAATGTCATCATTCGGTGATTTTATTTCGCTGTCTGATGTGTGTGATAAGGAGACTGCGCTTATTATTAAGAGAGAAGTTTCAGATGGTGTTATTGCGCCGGGTTATACCGATGAAGCGCTTGAGGTTCTTAAGACCAAGAAGAACGGCAATTACAATGTTATTGAGATAGATCCTGATTTTGTTCCTAATGCAACAGAACGCAAGGAGGTATTCGGTATTACATTTGAACAGGGAAGGAATGAGCTTAATATTGATGATGATTTCTTCTCAAATATAGTAACCGATAATAAGGACTTAACTAAGCAAGCGAAGATTGACCTTGCAATTGCAATGATTACGCTTAAGTATACACAGTCTAACTCTGTATGCTACACTAAGGATGGTCAGGCAATCGGTATCGGCGCCGGACAGCAATCTCGTATTCACTGTACACGTCTTGCCGGAAGCAAGGCAGACAATTGGTGGCTTCGTCAATCACCTCAGGTTCTCAACCTGCCTTTTAAGGATGATGTTAAGAGGGTTGACAGAGATAATGCAATTGACTTATACATCGGTGAAGATTACATGGATATATTGTCTGATGGAGCTTGGGAAAATGTGTTTACATCTAAGCCGGATGTATTTGCAAAGGAAGACAAAAGAGCATGGCTTGATAAGCTAGAGGGAGTTGCGCTCGGAAGCGATGCATTCTTCCCGTTCGGAGATAATATTGAAAGAGCGCACAGAAGCGGTGTTAAGTATGTTGCAGAACCGGGTGGCTCAATCAGAGATGATAATGTTATTGAGACATGTAACAAATACAACATGGTAATGGCATTTACAGGGTTAAGACTGTTCCATCACTAGGAAAGAGTATACAATGTGTTTAGAGCAGCTTATACGGAATGTAGTCCCTAACGCTTGAGTAAAATTGTACGGGACTACATTTTATATAAGCTGCGTTCAGAACACTATGTATTTTATTTATAAGAGTTCATGTTATTCATTAATGTGACTTTGATGTGTTTATATTAATTGAGATAAATGTATAGGAGATTATATAATGCACGAAAATGAATTACGAGAAAATCGAATTGAAGAAAAGAGTATGACAATCTATAAGGCAATGCAGGATATTATGGCAGGGAAGTATGTTATACCTGCATTTCAAAGATCGTATGTATGGTCATTGCCTCAAATAGAAAAATTATGGGATTCAATTTTGCTTGGATATCCTATTGCTACTTTTTTGTATTGGCATTTGGATGATAATAATGTTGATGACGAAACTACTTTTTGTCAATTTATTTCTGATGTTACATTTAATACTTCTAAAGTGGCAGATGGAATCAAATATAAACTAACAAATATAAAAACTTCCATATCAGATATAGGTGTTCTTGATGGACAACAAAGATTAACATCATTGTTTATATCCTTGTATGGAAATGTGTACATGCGACCTAAAAATGCAAGAAAGAGAACAGGTCCAAGAGATCACATGAAACTACTGATTGATCTTAATAAAAAATATGAAAGATCGGAAGATGTTGGGGGTTATAACGAGAAGTCATATAACATTTTTTTCACCAAAAACGGAAGAGTTAATCCAACGCATTTTGAATTAAAAAAAATAATATCTGATGATTTTAGGGATGCTACAAAGAGACCGGCGGCAATTGAAGAAGCTATAAAGTATGTTCCTAATGATAGTAAGGAATATGCTAGGGAATTGTTGTTAAAACTTTATAGAAAAATATGTGAAGAAAAACTAATTAGATATACTGAAATATATAATATGAATCAAGATGATGCACTAGAAATCTTTATTCGTTTTAACAGTGGTGGAAAAGCATTAAAGAAATCGGAAATAACGATGTCTATTTTGGAAGTTCATTGGCCGAGTGCAAGAGAGAATTTCAATCAGGTTTTAAATGGCGTATATGAAGACTTTGGAACGGATTTTATAATTAGAACTTCGCTTATGCTTTATGGAAGAGATGTAACGAAGTTTATAGTGACTCGCGAAATGGTAGAAAATCTTAAGAATGAATGGCGGAAGTTTAAAGATGCATTAGATAATCTTGAAAAAATGTTTGGGTATATGCATATTGATTTGAGAAGGTTTTCATCTTACTGGAACGTTTTAGTCCCTGTTATATATTATATATATCTCAATCCAAATGATTATATGAAATGTGCAAAAGGGGTAGAGGTGTACATTACTCGTGCAATATTCTTTATTTATTTTAGATCCGGAACACCGGGGAAGCTTAAAGAGATGCAATCAAAAATTAATGAGTATAATTATGAAATTAATATAGATATGTTAAATACTATACCTGACCTTAGCGTTACCGAAGGAAAAATCGATGATTTAATGAATAGTGCTAAAAAGGGAACAAGGTTAGCTAATGAGGTACTATATTATACGAGCCGATTTTGGGTTAAACCCGGAGTTAAATATGAAGAAGATCACTTACATCCTAGTAATGAATTTGAGGGAATGCCTTATGGAATTTCAACTGAAAAAATGAAACAATGGAGATCACTCAAAGATGATTTGCCGAATTTACATTTGCTTGAAGGAAGAAGTAATGCTAGTAAAAGTGATATGAGGTTGATTGATTACTATAATAGTATGAATAGTGAACAACAAAAGGTATTTTACGAACAAGCTTTGATACCTGAAAATGTATCACTTGAGCTAGAAAACTTTGAAGAGTTCTATAATGCTCGAAGGTTGATTTTAGAAAAAAAGATTCGTGAATTGATTTGTTAAGACGGTAATAACTCCCCACAGCGTATAGCGGTGGGGGATTTTTTGTGTTGACATATATCAGTAAACTGATATAATATAAATATATCAATATACTGATACAAGGAGTTATTATGTTAATAGACTATTTGCAGGACAATAATATTAGTATATATGAATTGAGTAAAGACAGCGGTATAGCTTACAGTACCTTACATAACATTGCTACCGGCAAGCAACATATTGACAGATGTAGCGTAGGACACCTTAAGCGTATCGCTGATTGTCTGTCGATGACTATAGACAGGTGTTATGAGATATGCAGAGTGTATACAGCCAATGATTTTGAACTATTTAAGAGCAATGTGTGTCATGATGTCAAGAGAAGAGGGGATTTAGGATTTATCGGTTATATGATTGAATCGGATGACATAATGATTAATTGGGAGAATGAGAGGAAAGAGCAGGCAATGTACCTACTGTCTATGCTTGATTATTTATCCAATATTAATGATATCCCTCTTGCCAATAGATATGACAATATTAGACAGTATAGAATCGAGCCTCCTATTGTACCCTTATCAGTTAAGATGAGTGATGCTAATTTTGATAATTCAATTAAGGAATTCAGAGATCATGGGATAATTGAGGGGGATATAAGGGATGTATGCTAAGACGTTAGACCGTAGTATCATCAATAATGCGCTTAATCTGTTAAGTAAAGATATCAAGAAGACATATGGTCGTAAAGCAGTGGTTGAGATAGTAATTGTTGGAGGTGCATCTATTACGCTTAATTACTCTTTTAGGCAAGGAACGACTGATATTGACGCCCTTGTATCTGATGGCTTGTATTCTATCAAGGAATCCGTGTACAGAGTTGCAGAAAAGATTGGTCTTCCGGATGACTGGCTTAATAACGATTTTACCAAGACGTCATCATACTCTAGAAGACTTATTGGTTGTAGTACCTATTATAAGACGTATAATCAGGTACTACATGTTAGAGTTGTTAAGAATGAGTATCTTATTGCAACTAAGCTTGTATCGGCTCGTAAGTACAAGAATGACTTGTCGGATATTGTAGGCATTATAAATGAGAATCCTAAGATTACACGCAAAATGATAGAATCAGCAGTCACAGAGATATACGGTGATGTATCTTATGTGGATAGTGAGATGTGGGACTTTCTTGATAATTGTTTTGATAATCATTCAATTAATGATTATCGCAATATATCTTTAATGGAACTTAACAATAAGAGTAAGCTTGTGCATTTTGAGGCAGAGAATGAAGATGTACTTCGTAAGGATAATGTTGATGAAATTATTAAACTACTGAATGAAAAGGGTTTTGCTTCAGACGACAAGGAACTTCCTTGACAGTTCCGAAGTAACTTCTTTATTAGTCTTATTAGCAAGGATTATATTATAGATTCTTGTGGCGCCTATGTCTGTTGATATTAGCTTTAAGACTGATGAATTATCATATGATGATTCTTTGAAGCTATATTCCAAAGCGTCATTATATGAAGTGAAGAAGGGGAGAGTACAGTTATCCTTAATATCAGACATAAGCTTAGAACCGTTATTATTGAAGCCAAGTATATAGATATACGGTATATAAGGGACTATCCTGCCGTCAATTTCTTCATAGAGGTCACAAGTTAGGCCAAGAAGAATATGACAGAGAGTTCTTGATATTCGTGCTTCCGTGATATTTTTGCTTTTGATAAGACTACGAAATGAAGTAAGATTTATGAAGTTATGAAGCTCGTTATTTATTCTGTTGGATAAATCCTCATTACAATCCTTGTATGCTGTAAGATTATCCTGTAGTAATTTGTATCCCAGCATAAGGGATACATCATCAGGATATAAGAATGTGTTATCACTATAGAACTTTTTGTAGCTACTATACGCCTTATCAGGCACAGTATCCTTAATAGTATCAATGCTGCCACATTTAATAGCTTCTCTTATTGCGCTTGCACTTGCAATATTTCCGGCTATAGTATTATCGTTATAAGATGCGCCCACACGCTTCATACATACAGGGGTAATGTTACTTTTTAGAAGCTTAATAGCCTTGATATATTCAATGGCAAGTATGTTGTTGGAGCCGCTTAGTAATTCATGTATTGTATTACTATAGGTATCGGGCAGCCTGTCAGCTATTGCCCTTTCTCTTGCAAAAGGGAAGCTCAGCCCTTGACGTAAGGATAGATTTAGGACTTCTTTGTATGCGATGTCTTCAGACAATTCAATATCAGATATGTCCGATAAAAGTCCCATATTATTGTCTTCGGCGGAGAATAGAAGAGTATCAACAATGCCAAGTGAATCAAGCAGCTTAACACCGCCGAATGCATAGCCCATAGAAGAATCGGTGGCGGCATTGACGGGGATTTGTATAACAAGATCGACGCCCATTTTAAGTGCAATTTCAGCGCGGTCATATTTGGATAACAGAGCTACCTCACCACGCTGTGTATAATCAGGACTTAGCGCAACAACTATATAGTCGGCGTTAAGCGTATTCCTTGCATAATCGATTTGTAATTTATGTCCGTTGTGAAATGGATTGTATTCCGCTATAATTCCCGTAACCATACTATTATTCTAGCATATTTATTATAATAATGATATGATTAGTAATGTGAGACTGTCCGAGAACTCATTGCAGCGAAAATTAATCCCCACTTTGCCCGATAATCTTGCCTAATTCAGTCAACGATGTTCCACATCGCCTCCCTCATTAGGCTTTATTCTCTTCACTACAAGCAGTTTTAGGACAGCCTCATGTTAAATAATAGTGGCATAGGAGGAGCTAATGATGAAAAAGTAAGTGAGATTGAGGTTGGTATGCAAAATTCCGGGTTGGCCACAAGCTTGGCGAATAGGCTCTGAATCGATAATAATAATTATAATATATTTGATTAGTCAAGATACATAATGTACAATATAGTATATTGTACAATATACTATATTGTATAAGAGTTAAGAAGGTATTGATGAATATATAAAAGGATACGCTATGGAAGCTATAATTAATGAGATTAACAATTATCCTTGGCTTGTATACGGTATGAGGATTATAATGGCAGGCATATGTGGCTTTGCATTGGGACTTGAGAGATATATTAACAATAAGTCGGCCGGTGTTCGAACGCATGTGGTAGTATGCTGTGCATCAGCTCTTTTTATGATTGTATCGATATACGGATTTGGTGATATTGCGAATACAATCGGAGTAAGGGATGCTGACCCTTCCCGTATTGCGGCACAGGTTGTTACGGGTATATCATTCCTCGGTGCAGGTATGATTTTCAAGGAAGGCGATACTATCAAGGGCTTAACAACAGCTGCGGGAATTTGGTCAACAGCGGCAATAGGTCTTGCTATCGGTGGCGGTATGTATTTTATCTCAATATTCGTGACGGTTTTTGTCATTTTATTCATGGTAATTGTATCCAAATCACCGCTTGCCGGTTCAAGAGACAATACTGTTGATTACAAGCTGATAATAACCGTGGCGGCAGGTACTCATTTTCATAAGGTTATTACGGATAAGGCAGAAGAATTAAAGGCGCAGGTTACCAAGATGAAGATAGCTAAGAATAAGGACGGCTCCGTTACCTATACATTTACGCTACATATGACGGAAGCAGTAGATACAAGTGAATTGGCTGCTTTCATTGAAGAGCATAATGAGGTTATTAATATATCCGCTAACGAGCAGTAATCATACGGACAAAAACAACATTTTCTATTGATAAGTAAGTTCGGGGGTGGTATACTATCCCTTGTTGTGTGTAATTGTTTACATATATTTTGATTATGTTAAGAATAGGAGAATCAGGATGAACGTATTAGTAATTAATTGTGGAAGCTCATCACTCAAATATCAGGTAATTGACTCGGTAACCGAGAAGGTAGAAGCTAAAGGCTTATGCGAGAGAATAGGAATTGACGGTAATTTTACATATCAGCCTGCAGGCGGAGAGAAGGAAGAATCAGCTAAGCCGATGCCGACTCACAACGAAGCAGTATCGTTCGTTATTGAGGCACTCACTAATGAGAAGACAGGAGTGCTTAAGTCACTTGATGAGATTGATTGTGTCGGTCACAGAATTGTGCATGGCGGTACTAATCTTACACATTCATATGTTGTTACAGAGGAAGTGGTTAAGGAGATAGAGGATTGTGCCGATCTTGCTCCGCTTCATAATCCTGCACATGTTCTCGGTATCAGAGCTTGTCAGAAGCTAATGCCTAATACGCCTATGGTAGTAGTGTTTGATACTGCATTTCAGCAGACAATGCCGGCTAAGGCATATCTATACGCTATTCCTTATAAATATTTCGAAGAGGATAAGGTTAGAAAGTACGGCTTTCACGGTACATCACACATGTTTGTATCACAACGTGCATTAGAGCTTATGGGTAACCCTGAGCATTCTAAGCTAATAGTATGTCACTTAGGTAACGGCGCATCCGTATCATGTGAAGTAGACGGTAAGTGCCAAGAGAATTCTATGGGACTTACACCGCTTGACGGTCTTGTAATGGGTACGCGTTGTGGTGATATTGACCCATCTGTTGTTGAATTTCTTAATAAGAAGCATGGATTAAGCGTAGAAGAAATCCTTAAGATATTTAACAAAGAATCAGGTGTATATGCAATCTCCGATGGCAAGTCTGACTTTAGAGATATTGCCGGCGCCGCAGAAAAGGGTGACGAAAGAGCACAGCTTGCACTTGATATGTTCGCATACAGGGTTGCAAAATATATCGGTTCATATGTGGCAGCAATGAATGGTGTAGATGCGATTTGCTTTACTGCAGGTATCGGTGAGAATAACGGTATGATTCGCAAAATGATTTGTGATTATCTTACCTTCTTAGGTCTTGAGCTTGATGATGAAGCTAACAAGGTTATCGGTGATGAGAAGCTTATTTCAACAGCCGATTCTAAGGTTAAGGCTTATGTAATTCCGACTAACGAAGAGCTTGCTATTGCAAGAGAGACAGTTGCACTCGTTAAGTAGCATTTTTAACAATAATAATTTAGATAAAAGGGTAATTAATTGAAGACAGCAATACTTACTGACAGTAATTGTGGCATAAGAGCGGGTGATGTTCAAGGCAGTGACATATTTGTTCTGCCTATGCCTTTTTATATTGATGATGAAGTATTCTATGAGGACATTGACCTTACGCAGGAGGAGTTCTATGAGAGACTTGAGGGAGATAGTAAGATATCTACCTCTATGCCTGTTGTGGGTGATGTGCTTGATAAATGGGATGAATTATTAGAGGATTATGATGAGATAGTATATATTCCCATGTCAAGCAGTCTTAGCGGTTCCTTCCAGACGGCTTATATGTTAGCGATGGATGAGGACTACGAGGATAAGGTATTTGTTGTCGATAATCAGAGAATTTCCGTCACTATGAAGGAATCGGTGTATGATGCACTGTATTTGGCTGAAAAGGGCTATGGTGGCGAAGATATTAAGAATATTCTTGAGGATCATAAGAGAGATTCATCTATCTATATTTCGCTTGCAACACTTAGCTATTTAAGTAAAGGCGGTCGTCTTACAAAGTCAGCCGCGATGCTTGGCAATTTGCTTAGGATTAAGCCTGTGCTTCAGATTCAGGGCGGTAAGCTTGATACGTATGCCAAAGCAAGAACAGTAGTTCAATGCAAGCAAACAATGATTGATGCCGTTAAAGCGGATATCAAGAACAGATTTGGTGACGATCCTTCAGTGTGTACGATTGCAATTGCGCACACAGCTAATGAAGAGGAGGCACTTAAGTTTCGTGACGAAGTGCTTTCGATATGGCCTAAGCAAGATATTGTTGTAGATCCGTTGTCTCTATCAGTGGCTTGTCATATAGGACCGGGTGCTTTGGCACTTACGGTGGGCAGGAGAATTGATAGCTTCAATGAGTACAGGGAGGAATAATAATGGTTAAAGCAGTAGTAGGTGCCAATTGGGGAGATGAAGGCAAGGGCAAGATTACAGATATGCTTGCGGCTGAAGCCGATATAATTATAAGATTTCAGGGTGGCGCCAATGCAGGCCACACAATAGTTAACGATTACGGAAGATTTGCTCTACATACATTGCCGTCAGGTGTGTTCTATGATCATACAACAAGCATTATCGGTAATGGTGTTGCTTTAGATATTCCCAAGCTTTTTAATGAGATTAATCAAATAATTGAAGGCGGAGTTCCGAAGCCTAAGATTATGATATCTGACAGAGCACAGATTGTTATGCCGTATCATGTTAAGTTTGATGAATACGAAGAAGAGAGACTCGGCAAAGCCTCATTTGGTTCCACAAAGTCGGGCATTGCACCCTTCTATTCCGATAAGTATGCCAAAATCGGATTCCAGGTATCGGAATTATTTGATGATGATATATTACGCGATAAGACGAAAATGGTATGTGAGAAGAAGAATGTTATGCTTGAGCATTTGTATCATAAGCCATTACTTAATCCGGATGAATTGGTAAATACGCTTCATGAGTATAGGGATATGATTAGTCCGTATGTGGCTGATGTATCATCATTTCTTGATAAAGCGCTTAAGGATAATAAGACAATTCTTTTAGAGGGACAGCTCGGAACACTTAAGGATCCCGATCACGGTATTTATCCGATGGTTACGTCATCATCTACGCTTGCCGCATATGGTGCAATAGGAGCGGGAATACCTCCTTACGAGATTAAGGAGATAATTACGGTGGTTAAGGCTTATTCCTCTGCTGTAGGCGCCGGTGCTTTTGTGTCAGAGATATTCGATGATGAGGCCAATGCTTTAAGAGAGCACGGTGGCGATAAGGGAGAGTACGGTGCTACTACGGGAAGACCGCGTCGTGTAGGTTGGTTTGACTGTGTTGCAAGTAAGTACGGCTGTAGAATGCAGGGTGCTACCAAGGTAGCATTTACGGTATTGGATGCATTAGGCTATCTTGATGAGATTCCTGTATGTGTTGGCTATGAAATTGACGGTAAGGTAACAACTGAGTTCCCTGTTACGTCTAAGCTTAATAATGCTAAGCCGGTGCTTAAGGTGTTGCCCGGATGGCGATGCGACATACGAGGCATTAAGGAATACGATAAATTACCCGAGAACTGTAGGAAGTATGTCGAATTCGTGGAAGGTGAGCTGGGCTTTCCGATTGCAATGATAAGTAACGGACCGGGCAGAGATGAGATAATTTACAGATAATCTACTGGGAACTAAAATCAAAATTTTAGTTCCCAGTTTTATGGTTTTTCACAGTATTTACACATTAAAGGGGTACTATTACTAATTATTAAAAGAGATTAGGAGGAATAGGTATGATTCAAATTCGTAATCTTACTAAAAAGTATGGCCAACATACGGCTGTTGATAATATCACTCTTGATATTGAACCGGGGCAGATATATGGCTTTTTGGGTCCTAATGGTGCAGGAAAGTCAACTACCATGAATATGCTTACGGGCTATCTTGCGCCTACAAGCGGTGAGATAACCATTAATGGTTATGATATATATAAGGAGCCCGAGAAGGCTAAGACATGTGTCGGATATCTTCCTGAGATTCCGCCCTTGTACGTAGATATGACCGTAGCTGAGTATCTTCGATTTGTTGCGGAGCTGAAGGGCTTTGAAAAGGCTAAGATTTGGGATGAGGTTAATAGGGTTATGTCCCTTGCTAATATAACGGATGTGACTGAGAGACTTATTAATAATTTGTCTAAAGGTTATCGTCAGCGTGTCGGCCTTGCTCAGGCGATTGTCGGTGCACCGCCGATTGTAATACTTGATGAGCCTACCGTAGGTCTTGATCCCAATCAGATAAGAGAGACGAGAGATTTAATTAAGAATCTTGCCGATACGCATACCGTTATATTAAGCTCGCACATTTTGACAGAGATTAGTGAGACATGTACACATGTATTTATTATCAATAAGGGCAAGATTATTGCCAATGATTCAATTGATAATTTGTCTAAATATGTGGGCTCGCATCAAGTGCTTGAGATTATTGCCAAGGGTGATTTGAATGAGGCTAAGCAGGTGCTTGAAGGTCTTGAAAATGTGTCTTCAATAGAAGTAATACCGGCAGAAGAGGAGGGTACGGTTAGTATTACGGTTGATGCTGTTGATGATGCAGATGTAAGAGAAGCCGTATCACTTGCATTATCAGCCAATAAGATATCTATATTTGAAATGAAAGAGGATACTAAGTCATTAGAGGATGTATTCTTACAGCTTACAAGTGATGATGTTAATTTGGCGGCTTTGGATGATGATGTCGTGATGGAAGATGGGAATTCTAATGCAGAAGACGATAAGGAAGAATCCAACGTAAAGGAAGATAAGGAAGAATCCAACGTGAAGGAAGATAAGGAAGAATCCAATGTAAAGGAAGATAAGGAGGTGAATAACGATGATAGCAATATTTAAGAGAGATTTCAGATCATTATTTACCAATGTTATCGGTTGGATATTCGTAAGTGTGCTTTGCGCATTCTTTGGCTTGTATTTCTTGATTTATAACCTGGTTAACGGATATCCGTATTTGTCATATTCATTATCGGGTATATGCAGTATATTGCTTATTGTTACGCCTATTCTTTGTATGAGAATATTTACGGAGGAGCGTAAGAATAAGACAGATCAATTGATATTTACATCCCCTGTATCTCCGATAAAGATTATCCTCGGGAAATACTTGGCTGTAGCATTAACATTTACTATTGCATGTGCATTTATCGGATTATCACCGATAGTGTTAGAAGTATACGGGGCTTCAGCGATAGGACAGAATTATGTGGCATTACTAGGCTTTTATTTGTTCGGACTGGCATGTATAGCGATAGCACTGTTTGTATCGACACTGACTAAGAGTCAGATTATTTCCGTTATTTTGTCGTTTGTAATTCTCTTTGTGGGTTATATTGCAGATTCTGTTCTCGGCATGATATTTACCGAAGAGAATTTCATTTCCAAAATATTTGATGTGATATGCTTAGCTAAGCCGCTTCAGAACTTTCTTAACGGAATCTTTGACGTAAAAGCAATAATATATTACGCACTTGTTGTTGTTATTTTCCTGTTCTTTACATACTGTGTAATACAGAAGAGAAGATGGACATTATCAAAGCAGGCATTAACGCGTTTCTTATCAAGGGGTGCGGCTGTTGTTGTATCAATAGTTATTGTTATTGCCGTTAATGTGGGAGTATCATATATCCCCGATAAGTATTTGCAGTTTGATGCAACGGCTACAGGTATTTACACGCTTTCCGATGAAGGTAAAGACTTCTTGAAAAACTACGATCACGAAGCAACTATTTATGTTCTGTCTGCACAGAGTAGTGCTGACGAGAATCTTAATAAGACGCTTGATCAATTTGATTCATATAAGAATATTAATGTTGAATACGTTGATATGCAAGAGAATCCGATGTTTGCTTCAAAGTATACATCGCAGACGCTTAGCACCAACAGTCTTATCGTTGTATGCGGTGATAATTACAGGACCATCAATTATGATGACATATATCAATATGATGTGAATCAATCAACTTATAGCTATGATGTAACGGGCTATGATGGTGAGGGATTGATTATCAGCGCTTTGGAGAGCGTTGTTAATAACAATGCTACGCTTATTTGTACACTTACGGGTCATAATGAATTGGCATTGGGTGAGAATATCACATCGGGCTTAAGCAAGGGTAATTATAATGTACAGTCGCTTAATCTCCTTGAGAGTGAGACTGTTCCCGATAATTGCAAGATATTAGTAATTAATGCACCGTCTAAAGACCTATCGGCTGATGATGTTACTAAGATTAACGATTATGCCGCTAAGGGTGGTAATATTATATTTAATGTGGCAAATGTTGATGCGAATACGAGGTCACTTGTATCAATTGATGATATGCCTAATTATAAATCACTTCTTCAGGGCTTTGGAATTAATGCCAAGAAGGGTATCGTATGTGATGATTCAAACGGATATTATTACAGGCAGAGCTATGCGCTTCTTCCTGAGGTGTTATCATCTGATGTATCAACGGGTATCGAAGGAAAGCAGTCTGTGCTGTTATACAGTGCCTCAGCGCTGGAGTATACAGAGGGTGGTGACATGACCTATACACCGCTTCTCAAGACATCGGACAGTGCTTATATTAAGGCTAATCTTGATGGCACATCCGGTTCAAGTACCGATAAGTCGGAAGGTGATGAGACAGGCTCATTCTATTTGGGAATAGAAGCGAAAAAAGCTAATAGCGGAACCATTGTAGTATATGGCTGTCAGTATTTGTTCGAGGATCAGATGGATAGCATGGTATATGGTCACAATACGAAGCTGTTTACCAATACAATAACAGCAATGACAAGCGAAGGTGAAGAGGTAACCTCAACGGTTATTATTCCGACCAAGTCGCTTAAGACGGAAAGTATTATGGTAACGGGTGCAGGCCTTATCATCTACGGTATATTATGGGGGATTTTAATACCGCTCGGATGTATTGTTGTCGGTATCGTTATTTGGGCTATCCGCCGCAAAAAATAAAATTTGAGGTATTAAAGCAAGCGATGTAGCTATGAGACCTCTCCGGAGACGTTTTAGTCGGAAGAGGGGTGCTCATAGTACATCGCGTTTAGTTTATAAATTAAAAATCCACTTATATTGTGTGTGTTTTGTCTGCAAACACAACATTTAGTAATTTTTTCTTGTTTCTTGTGCAATTTCTGCTAGACATTCAAGTCAAAATCTAGTAATATTAAATAAATGTATGATTATGTGCTTTTTTGGTGTGCATATAATTATGCGTAATTTATGTTGAAATAAGTATTAGGTGGTGTTTCGTTTTGGATATAGCGTCTTTAGTTGGACTGGTCGGTGGTATCGGACTGATGTTATTTGGAATCATTTCTAATAATGGTTCTATTCCGAGTTATTTGGATTTACCGTCATTTATTATTACATTCGGTGGATCGCTGATGTCAACACTTGGCTCTATGAAGCTCAAGGATTTCATTAATGGTTTGAAGGGTATATTACTTTCAATCAAGGAACCGGCTGTCGGTAATGTCAATGATGTTATAACCAATATTATCGATATGTCCAATGTCGCTCGTAAGGAAGGGCTTCTTGCTCTTGAAGAAGCCGGCAACAGTATCGAGGATGATTTCCTCAAGAAGGGTATTATGCTTGTTGTCGACGGTACAGATCCCGAGCTTGTAAGAGGTATCTTAGAGACAGACCTTGTATCTATTGAGGCAAGACATAAGAAGGTTATTGCCTTTTGGGAGAAATGGGCAGAGATGGGTCCTGCTTGGGGTATGATTGGTACACTTATCGGACTTATTCAGATGCTTAACAATATGGAGGATGCATCAACAATCGGACCATCAATGGCGGTTGCTTTAATTACAACATTGTACGGTTCAGTTATTGCTAACTGGATTGCATCTCCTACAGCAGCAAAGCTTACGGTTAATAATGCTTTGGAGATTATGATTAAAGAGATTACAGTCGAGGGACTTTTATCAATCCAAGCAGGTGAGAACCCTCGTGTAATAGAAGAGAAGCTTAAGACATTCTTGCCTCCGAGTGAAAGAGGTGCATTAGAATCTAACGAAGAAGGCGGTGAGTAACAGTGGCTAAAAAAAAGCAAGAGGATCCGCCTAAAGGCTCCCCGGCCTGGATGGCCACATTTAGTGACCTGATGAACTTGCTTCTTTGCTTCTTCGTATTGCTTTTCTCAATGTCTACAGTAGATGCAGAGAAGTTTGAGATGGTTGTACAATCATTGCAAGAGTCATTTTCCGTACTACCGTCAGGCGGTACATCCGTTGGTGAAGGTCAGCTCATATCCTCCGGTACACAGATGCTGGAGCAGTTTGATATGTTCCTTAATGCATCTTCGGGTTCTGCCGGTGAGAATGAACAGGATGAGAAGGCACCGCAGGAGCAAGAACAACAAGAAGAATTCATCGCTCAAGCAACTGCTGAAAGTGAGCGGATGTCTGAGCAGATTGAACAAGCGTTGCAGGCTCAAGGATTACAAGATATTGTTGAGACAGACTTTAACGGACAATACGTCAAGCTGACACTTAACGGTGCATTGCTGTTTGAATCGGGTGATGCAGAGGTAAAGCCCGAAGGCAGAGGCATTATTGAGAAGCTTGCGCAGATTATAGAATCATATCAGAGTCATGAGATAGACGTAGAAGGACATACTGATAATGTTCCGGTTACAGGCTCAAGCAAGTATGAGGATAATAATGTGTTATCTATGTACAGAGCCTATAATGTTGCTAATATGATAAGGGATTTGGCTAACATTCCCGATGATCATATTAAGTCTTCGGGTAGAGGAGATTACGTTCCGATAGCTGATAACTCTACGGCAGAGGGACGAGCAAGGAACAGAAGAGTTGAGCTTAAGATATATAATTCATATGCATCAGATGTGAATTAATTAATACTAATAGGTGAGGTTTCACGATGAAGAAGAGTTTACTTACAGTAATAACATTTGTACTTGTACTTGTTAATCTGGCTCTGACGGGAGTGTTGGTGTTCGTGTTGGTGCCATATGTAACATCGGCTAACAAGCTTGTGTCATCGGTAGCGACAGCCATTGACTTAGAACAGTCAGGTGGCTCCGGCAGTAAAGGTAACAGCGTCGATATGGAGAATATCGAAGCGTATGAGATTGCCGGAACAGATGATAAGGGGCTTACGATTAACCTTAAGAAGGGTGCCGATAATAAGGATCATTATGCAGTTCTTAAGGTTACATTATCACTCGATACCCAGAGTGATGGATATAAGAAGTACTATGATTCACTTGAGACTAAGAAGAGTCTCATTACAACAGAGATTAATAGTGTAGTATCTCAATACACGGTTGATGAGATAAGAGCCAATCAACAGAAGGTGCAGGATGAGATTTTAGAGAATCTGCAAAGTATGTTTGGCGATGGCTTCATAGTAGATGTTGGATTCTCAAGTGCTACATATCAATAAGACGTAAATTACAAGAAGGTGGTGGAATAGCGTGAGTGACGTATTATCTCAATCCGAGATAGATAATCTGCTACAAGCACTTAGCTCCGGCGAAATTGATGCCGAGGAGATGAAAAGCAATAGTTCTGAGAAGCAGGTTAAGGATTACGACTTTGCGCGTCCTTCCAAGTTCTCTAAGGAGCACCTCAGAACATTAGAGATAATATTTGAACATTACGGCAGACTGTTGTCAACCAATTTGCCTGTATATCTTCGTAAGAATGTTCAGGTAGAGGTTATGAACTCAGAAGCCGTTACATATATGGAGTTCTCTAATGCGTTGTCTAACCCGGTTTTGCTTGGCATAGTTGATTTTGCTCCACTTGAGGGCAACATTATTATGGAGATGGCTTCTAAGCTTGGATATGCTATAGTAGACCGTATGCTTGGAGGAGAAGGAGAACCGCTTGATAAGGTTCGAGATTTCTCAGAGATTGAGCTATCGATTGTTGAGAGAATAATGATAGCGTGTATTGAACTACTCCGTGAGCCGTGGGCTAACGTGGTTGATGTAGTTCCGAGACTTGAGAGGATTGAGACCAACTCTCAGTTCGCACAGATTATCTCTCCTTCAGAGATGATAGCCATTGTTACGGTTAATATCAAGATTGGTGAAGTGGAAGGACTTATGAACGTCTGCTTGCCATATATTACGTTAGAGCCGGTTATGGATAAGTTGAATACTAAGTTTTGGTATTCTAATATGCAGGAGAGAGAAGACTTCGAATACAAGGAGAACATCGAAGCACTTATATCTAAGGCGGCAATACCGGTCAAGGCAGTACTTGGTAATAACGCAATATCTGTTGGTGATTTCGGAGCACTTCAACCGGGTGATATAATAAGACTAGACACCAAGGTTGATAATGAGCTTGATATATATGTAGGAGACATGAAGAAATTCACTGCATTACCGGGTTCATCCGGTAAGAATTATGCTGTACGTATAACAACTGTTATCAGGGAGGAAGAAGAATGAGTGACGTCCTTTCAGAGGAGGAGATAGCTGCTTTATTTGCACAAAGTGAAGCCGGTGAAGATATAGGTGGTGGTGATACCGCTGCAACAGCCGGAGTAATTGGCGATCAGTTATCGGAAGACGAAATTGATACAATAAAAGAGATTGCCAATATCAGTATGGGTAGTGCGGCTACAACATTATTTTCACTTGTTAACAATAAGGTTGATATCTCGATACCGACGCCTACCTTAGCGACATGGAATGATATCATCGAAGAATACGATAAGCCGTGTGTACTTATTAAGATATCATACACTAAGGGACTTAACGGAAGTAATATTCTTGTTTTGTCTGAGCATGATGTTAAAGTAATTACCGACCTTATGATGGGTGGCGACGGCACCAACCTCGATGGTGAGTTGGGTGAGATTCACTTAAGTGCTATTAGTGAAGCGATGAATCAGATGATGGGCTCAAGCGCAACATCCTTATCGCAGATGCTTGATATGATGGTTGATATCAGTCCGCCGTCATCTGATTTGATAGATTTACATGAATCAGCAGACGGTGGTGAGATAGATGCATTCCTTAAGGAGACATTTGTCAAGATATCATTTAAATTGCAGATTGGGGATTTGGTTGACAGTTTCCTGATGCAATTATATCCGGTACCTTTAGTTAAGGAAATGGTATCAGCCGTCAGAGGTAATATGGAATCTGATTCTGATTCCACTGTCAATGATGTATCGGCTGCAAGTGCTGCAGAACCTGCGCCTGCACCTGCACCCGAGCCGGCACCTGCGCCGGCACCACAGGCAGCGCCTCCACCACAGGCTGCACCGCCACCACAGGCTGCGCCGATGCCGATGATGGCACCGCCACCGCAGCAACCGGTCAATGTGCAACCGGCTCAGTTCCAACCATTTGCCGGAACTTATCCTACTGCGTTGCAACCGGAGAATATCGACTTAATTATGGATGTGCCGTTAGAGGTTACAGTTGAGCTTGGAAGGACCCATAAGTCGATACAAGAGATTCTCGATTTTGCACCCGGTACTATCTTAGAGCTTAACAAGATAGCGGGTGAGCCGATAGATGTATTAGTCAATGGCAAGTATGTTGCCAAAGGCGAAGTAGTAGTTATTGAAGAATCCTTTGGTATTAGAATTACCGAAATTATGAAATAATTTTAAGGAGAGTAGAAAATGGCAAAGAATATTTTAATTTGTGATGATGCTGCATTTATGAGGATGATGATTAAGGATATTCTCACTAAGAATGGCTACAATGTTGTAGGCGAGGCTGAGAATGGTCTTAAGGCTATTGATGCATATCAAGAGCACAATCCGGATCTTGTTCTTATGGATATTACAATGCCTGAGATGGATGGTATTGATGCACTCAAGGGTATCAGAGAGAAGGACCCTAATGCATGTGTTATCATGTGTTCTGCTATGGGACAGCAGGCAATGGTTATTGAAGCAATTCAATCCGGCGCTAAAGACTTCATCGTTAAACCATTCCAGGCAGAGCGTGTGTTAGAGGCTGTTAAGAAGGTAATAGGATAGTAATCAGATGATTTCGACAAGCCAGAGCTTCTTTCAGTTAATCATTGTATTGATATGCTTTGTCGGTGTTTTGGCACTCGCATATTTTACAACAAGATGGCTGGCTAACTATCAGAAGGGACGCTCGTATAATAAGAATCTCAAGATAATTGAGACAATAAAGCTTTCCCCTGACAAATATGTCCAGATTGTATCTTGTGGCAAGGATCGTTATCTTATTTTGGGGCTATCCAAGAATGAGGTGACATTACTTGGAGAGATGACAGCCGATGAATTAATTGAGCTGGATCCCGTAGTGCCTGATAATAATGAGAATAAATCAGGTAATACTACTACGACATTCAGTCAGATTATTGACAAAATGAAAACCAAGAAATAGGTAGACCGCGATGAGTAAGTGGAAGAAAATATATTGCATTTCAAGTATTATTTGCTTGATTATTGCGATTAGTATCGGCTGTGCATTACTGTTTACTGATACAGCTTATGCAACTGAATATGGGGCTACGGCTAATGCGCCTAATGCAAGTAATCAGAGGACTGCAACCGGTACCGGATTTACCTTATCCTTCGATGGAGACACCGGTTCCCTTTCTGCAACAGTAGAGATGTTTCTTGTTCTGACGGTTATTGCGTTAGCACCTTCAATTCTTGTAATGCTTACCAGTTTTACAAGAATTATTGTTGTATTACACTTTACAAGGACAGCGCTCGGAACACAGACCTCTCCACCTAATCAGGTTATGATCGGGTTGGCATTGTTCCTTACGGTTTTTATAATGTGGCCAACCTTTTCGACGATATATTCAGATGCAATTCAGCCGCTCGACAATGGAGAGATTACACAGGAAGAAGCATTAGACAAAGCAGAGAAGCCACTTCGTGACTTTATGTATGGTCAGACGCAGACCAAGGATCTTAATCTTTTTGCGGAGATATCCAATACGACGTATGAAGATTATGATGACATACCGTTTACTGTTCTTGTTCCGAGCTTTATACTAAGTGAACTCAGAACATCATTTATAATAGGTTTTTTGATTTATATTCCGTTTATTGTTATTGATATGGTAGTTTCATCGGTGCTTATGTCGATGGGTATGATGATGCTACCGCCAACCACTATATCATTGCCGTTTAAGATATTGCTTTTCATTTTGGCTGATGGTTGGAATCTTGTTATCGGAAGTCTTGTTAAGACGTTTTATTAGCAAACGGTTTCGTTATACAGTAATAATATTTTGAATGTTGAGGTGAGACTATGACAGAGGGAGTTGTTCTTGATATTATGAGGGAAGGCTTGTACAATGTGATAATTTGTTCAGCCCCCATACTCTTGATTTCGCTTGTTGTTGGTTTGGTAATAAGTATTTTTCAGACAGTTACATCCATTCAGGAACAGACGTTAACTTTCGTGCCTAAGATAGTCAGTGTATTCTTGGGAATAATAGTTTTCGGATCATGGATAGCTAACAACTTAACAGGCTTTATGAATAATCTTTGGTCCAATTTCAGCTTATATTTAGGCTAGGAAGATGATTAATGCGACATTTAGTTTAAATAATTTTGAATATTTTTTGCTTATACTTACGAGAGTGTCGGCTTTTGTATTTGTTGCACCGTTTTTTGGCGATCGAAGTGTTCCGGCTCGCGTTAAGGTTGGACTTTCGGTGTTTGTATCAATCTTGGTCTATTATGGTGTTTCGCCGACCATGCAGACCTATTCTACGACACTTGGCTATAGTTTTTTGATTTTGATTGAGGGAATTACAGGCTTACTTATCGGTTTTATGGCCAATATCTGTAGTTCCATTATTACTTTTGCGGGTACTATGGTCGATATGCATGTCGGCTTGTCTATGGCTCAAGAGTATAACCAACAGCTGCAGACACAGGTGTCTGTATCGGGTGAATTATATTATTATTTTATAATGCTGCTTTTGATTATTTCAAATATGCATCATTATATATTGCAAGCATTGATTGATTCATTCTCGGTTATTAATTTAGGTGGGGCATCTATTAATGCTGAGAATATGATTACACAAAGCATTTCCTTTATTACGGATTTGTTTATAATTGCATTTAGAATTACCTTGCCTATATTCGCATGTGTAATGATTCTTAACTGTGTACTTGGTGTAATGGCCAAGGTTGCGCCACAGATGAACATGTTTGCTGTAGGTATTCAAATTAAAGTGTTGGTTGGTTTTGCTGTAATGTTTCTTACGATATTCTTACTGCCGGATATCGCTGATTTTATTTTCAAAGAGATTAAGAATATGACCACGCTAACGATTAATAATTTGACACCGGGGACATAACACATGGAAGTCTCATATACTGACAATAAATTATTATTACAATATAATTTGCAATTCTTCGCTAAAGACGGCGACGGCGGAGAGAAGACAGAGCCTGCAACCTCTAAGAAGCTTGAGAAGGCTCGTGAGGAAGGACAGGTTGCTCGAAGCCAAGAGTTGGGCAACGCTGCAGGATTGTTGGTGCTGTTTATTACGCTTAGGGTTTTTATTTCCTTTCTCGGAGAGAGGATGGTGGGGACATTTACTCACATCTTTCAACTGATACCCGAGATTGTTGCAACAGACAGAAAGGGATTGTCGTTAACTACAGTCAGCTACGTAATATTGGATAGCATAATACAGATGGTTATTATGTGTGCACCTTTTTTTGCGATTGGCTTTGTAGTTGCAATTATCATCAATATTGTTCAAGTCAAATGGAAAATTACACTTAAGCCCCTAAGGCCTAAGCTATCTAAGTTTAATCCGATTAATGGATTTAAGAGAATTTTTTCTAAGCAGTCACTTTTTAATTTGGCACTTTCGATGGTAAAGATAGCGCTTATTTTTTATATAGCGTATTCCGTTCTTGAGGATCATGCCAATGAAATGTTTATACTGTATGACTTAGGACTATGGCAGGCAGTGGCGTTAATAGGTGACATAATACTTGATGTGGGACTTCGCATTGCACTTGTATATATTGTCGTCGGAATAGCGGATTATATCTTTCAGAGACATAAGTTCAATGAAGATATGAAGATGACTAAAAAAGAGATTAAAGACGAATACAAGGATGCAGAAGGAGACCCTGCCATTAAGGGACAACAAAAGCAAAGGATGCGTGAAGCATCAATGCGGCGTATGATGCAGGATGTCCCCAAAGCAGATGTTGTTATTACTAACCCGACGCATTTAGCTGTTGCTATAATGTATAATCCGGGAGAAACGGGTGCACCTGTTGTGGTAGCTAAGGGTGCAGATTTCTTGGCAGAGAGAATTAAGGAAGAAGCTATTAAGCATCATATACTTATCAGAGAGAACGTATTTGTGGCAAGAAGCTTATATGCGACCTGCGATATCGGTGAAGAGATTCCGCCCGAGATGTACGAAGTAGTTGCAACAATTCTTGCAGACCTTGCTAAATTCAGGAACTCTGTATAGATATTTTGATTATTATAAGAAAGGAGGAATAGTATGGGTTTTGCTGTTAAAAAAACAGACTTAGCCATTGCAATTTATTTGCTTGCGGCTGTAATTTTTTTCATAATTCCTATTCCTTCATTCTTACTTGATGTAATGCTTGCCGTTAATATTTCGATGGCACTTGTTATTCTGATGAATGTTTTGTTCGTTAAGGAAGTACTTGATATGTCTTTCTTTCCGACGTTGCTTTTGTTTACAACAATTTTCAGAATATCTCTTAATGTATCATCAACAAGACTTATCTTAACTACAGGCTCTCCGGGTAACGTAGTAGAGACATTCGGCTCATTCGTCGGTGGAGGTAATCTTATTATCGGTGCTATTGTATTTATAGTACTTATTATCATTCAGTTTATGGTAATCAATAAAGGTTCCGAGCGTGTAGCTGAGGTTTCAGCAAGATTTACACTTGATGCTATGCCCGGTAAGCAGATGGCTATAGATGCCGACCTTAATACCGGAGCAATTACAGACGAAGAAGCAAAGGAAAAGCGTCAAAAGATTCAGGATGAATCAAGCTTCTTTGGTTCTATGGACGGTGCTACGAAGTATGTAAAGGGAGATGCGACTGCCGGTCTAATTATTACATTTATCAACTTCATCGGTGGAACAGCGATGGGTATGATTAATAATGGACAGAGCATTACCGAGGCATTACAGCAATATGGTATACTTACAATCGGTGATGGTCTTACGGCTCAGATTCCTTCACTTCTTATTTCGCTCTCAACAGGTATTCTTGTAACCAAGGGTGCTAAGGAGAACGAAGAGTTTTCAGATACTCTTATTAAGCAGCTGTTCGGTATTCCCAAGGTGCTTTTTATCGTCGGTGGAGTTTTGATTGGATTGGGTGTTGTAACACCTCTTAATATTTTCTTGTTTGGCGGCTTTGGTGCAGCATTTATTGTTGCCGGATTGTCTATACAGAAGACTATAGGTCAGGAGACGATAGAGGAAGAGGTCCTGCAAGAGGAGACGGAGGCGGAAGAGATACGAAAACCGGAGAATGTCGTCTCGCTTTTGTCTGTCGACCCGATAGAATTGGAGTTCGGATACGGTATTATTCCGCTTGCTGATGTCAATCAGGGCGGTGATTTACTTGACCGTGTTGTTATGATTAGGAGACAGATTGCGCTTGAGCTTGGTACCGTTGTGCCCATAATTCGTCTTCGTGATAATATTCAGCTTAATCCGAGTCAGTATATAATCAAGATTAAGGGTATTCAGGTAGCGGAAGGCGAGATAATGTTTGATCATTATATGGCTATGAATCCCGGCTATATTGAAGAAGAGATTGCCGGAATTCCTACGACAGAGCCTTCATTCGGATTACCTGCACTGTGGATTACGGAATCTCAGCGTGAGATGGCTGAGAGCTTGGGCTATACTGTTGTTGACCCGCCTTCAATTATTGCAACACATCTTACCGAGGTTATCAGAAGCCATATTGCTGAGCTTCTTACAAGACAAGATGTTCAGAATCTTATTGACAATCTTAAGGAGACTAATCCTGCTGTTGTGGAAGAGCTTACACCGAAGCTTCTTGGACTTGGTGAGGTTCAGAAGGTATTACAGAATCTCCTTATGGAAGGAATTTCGATTAGAGATTTGTTGTCTATTTTTGAGATATTGGCTGATAGGGCTTCAACTACAAGAGATACTGATGTACTTACCGAATATGTTCGCCAGGGACTTAAGCCGGCAATTTCCGGCAAGTACTTTGTACCTAATGAGAAGACTGATGTTGTTACATTAGATCCTAAGGTTGAACAAGAGATTATGGGCTCTATTAAGCAGACAGAGCAGGGCGCATATCTTACATTGGACCCCGAGACTATCCGTAAAATAATGGACTCAACCGGTGAACAAATCAAGAAGCTTGAGGATGTAGGTAAGATGCCTATTGTTGTATGTTCGCCAATAGTCAGAATGTACTATAAGAAGATGACGGAGGAATACTTTAAGGATTTAATAGTAGTATCGTTTAGCGAAATAGAATCCAATGTTGAATTACAGTCAGTTGGGATGGTGACTTTAGATAATGACAATTAAGAAATATCAAGGCAATACAAAAGAAGAAGCTATCGAGTTAGCCAAGAAGGAATTGGGCGCTGACGCAGAGATTATGAATGTCGAAGAGAAGAAATCCGGTGGATTCTTAGGCCTCGGCAAAAAGGTTGTATTTGAAATTACAGCGATGGTTGATGAGGAAGTGGGTCGTTTTAATGCTGTAGCAGATCAAGACATCAAGATGTCATACGATAGAAGCGAAGAAGAGAATGAGCTTGCTAAGACAAAGCAACAATTTGCTGAATTAAGTAAAATCTTCAGAGAGAATGAGAATAAAGGATTAAGACCTGCTGAGGCAGTAAAGCCGGAGCCTACAGTTAATGCTGCAAAGCCGTCACCGACGGTTAATACTCTAAAGCCTGAGCCTGCCGTTAATGCTGTAAAGTCAGAGCCTGTAGCTGATGTGGTTAAGCCTAAGCCGGAGGCTGATGCTGTTAAGATTGAGCCTGCTGTAGATATGAGTGGCGCCAATCACAAGTTCGTCAGGACATTATATAATACACTTCTTGATAATGATATTGACGAGCGATATATTAATCAGCTGCTTGCCGATATGGAAAAGGTATTAAAGAATAACAAGAACGTTAATTATTTGATATCCAATGTGTATCAGAAGATGATTCTTAAATTAGGACAGCCTTTAACTATTGAGCCTGCTAAGAAGGGCCCTAAGGTTGTGTTCTTCATTGGTTCAACCGGTGTCGGCAAGACAACTACGATTGCTAAGCTTGCTTCTAAGTACAAGATTGAGCTTAAGAAGGAGGTTGCGTTTGTTACAATTGATACATACAGACTTAAGGCAACCGATCAGCTGGGAGAGTATGCGTCGATTATGAAGATACCGATGTCGGTTATTTTAGAGCCTAACGAATTATCCGATAAGGTTGATAAGCTTTCCAGGTATGATTTGATTCTTGTGGATACATCGGGATTTTCTCATAAGAATAATGAGATGCGTGATAATGTTGCGGAGCTCATTAATAATCTCGACAGCAAATACCAAAAGGAAGTGTACCTTGTATTGTCAGCCACCACAAAGTACAAGGACCTTAAGGAGATTATCGATTCATATAAAGAATTTACGGATTTCAAGATGATATTTACCAAGCTTGACGAGACTACAAACTTAGGTAATATATATAATTGTAAGCTGTATTCGGGTAACAGTCTTTCGTATGTAACCAACGGACAAAATGTACCCGATGATATAGAAGTGCTCGACACACAAAAGCTGGTTAAGCAATTATTGGGAGGCGAATAAATGGATCAGGCTTATAAGCTTCGCAATATTGTTAAAGCCGAAAATCAAATAAACATTTCCAATGCCAAGGTAATAACAATTACAAGCGGCAAGGGCGGTGTCGGCAAATCTAATATGGCTGTTAATTTGGCTGTTCATTTTAGGAATATGGGCAAGAGAGTAATTATCTTTGATGCCGACTTTGGGCTTGCAAATGTTGAGGTTATGTTTGGTACCGTACCCAAATATAATTTATCCAAAGTGCTTAGCGGTGAAATGCGAATTGAAGATATTATTACTAAGGGGCCTATGGATATTGGCTTTATTTCCGGCGGCTCGGGTATAATAGGTCTTAATAATTTGGACAAAGTCCAGGTTGACTATTTGATAAGTAATCTATCAAGACTTAATGAGCTTACGGATATATTAATTATTGATACCGGTGCGGGTGTATCCGATAATGTACTTGATTTTGTTTTGTCATCTCCGGAGGTGCTTCTTGTTACAACGCCGGAGCCAAGCTCGCTTACAGACTCATATTCACTTGTTAAGGCACTCTACAAGAGTCCGGATTTCATTAAGAACGGAACGAATGTCAGGCTTGTTGCCAACAAGGTTAATTCTAAGGAAGAAGCCATGCAGGTTTACGACAAGATTAAAACCGTTACGGATAAATTCCTTAACGGCGATATTAAATATCTTGGTATGGTGCCACAAGATTCCGCCTTGGAGAAGGCTGTCAGGAGTCAAAAAATTGTCTCAATAGTTAATCCCGGAGCCAAATCATCCAAAGCCTTTTTGGAAATAGCGGGAGAATTATTGCAAGAGAAGATTACTTACAGATGGGGAATATCGCAATTATTCAGTAGCTTTATTAACAGATGATATATATATAATTACATTATATAGGTGACATATATTATTATATTGTATAGTATTATATATAGGTGATATATAAACTATATTTGAGGGAGTATATGAATAACAAAGAAATCAAACCCGGAAGCAAAGTCGATCTCAGGTTGTTACAGGATGTCAACAAGAATGAAAAGAGTGTTGGCACCTATATGAGTTCTGTCTTTGATTTGGATGGTGACAATTTTATATTGCATATGCCTACGCAGGGTGGCAAAATATTGCTTCTTCCGCTTAATGTAAGATATGAATTTGTATTTACAACCGAGAACGGATTGTATAAGGCGGAGGGTACTGTCACCGAACGCTTCAAACAAGATAATTTTTATCTTATGCGCGGAGAGATTTTCGGTGATATCGTTAAATTCCAGCGACGTGAATTCTATCGTATGGAATGCTCTATTCCTGTGCTCTTCTTATCCTTGGATGATGATGAGGGAGAAGTGGAGCTTATGTCAGAGGTCAAGGAAATGATTAAGGATTCGTCACGTCCTGTTGCAGTTAGGGGTCTTGGCACAATTCTTGATATTTCAGGTGGTGGTATTAGGTTCATCTCTGAGAAGGATTTAGAGGATTTTAATTATATCTTCGTTCATTTTGAGATATTGCTTAATGACAAGAAGACCAACCTTGAAATAGTTGCCAATATTCTATCCAAGGATTATAATCCCGACAACAAAAAGTTCATCTATCGTACGAAGTTCCTGTTTAAGGATACGAAGATGCAAGAGAGAATAATTAGGTATATTTTCGAAGAAGAAAGACGCAATAGGCATAAGAAAATAGAAGGATAAGATGACTGTGCACTATTGAGAAGGGTATATAATGATATAATCCTCATAAGAATATTTGTGAGGAGTTTTATTTATGGGTAAATCCGGTCGATTTGGCATTGTTGCCATAGCGTGTTCTACCGGAGGGCCTCAAGCTTTACATAAGGTGATACCTATGCTTCCTGAGCATTTAGGAGTTCCGGTGACTGTGCTGCAGCATATGCCGGCGGGATTTACTAAGTCTCTTGCAGATAGGCTGAACGGTATGTCTAAGCTAACAGTTAAGGAAGCCGAGGACGGAGAAATATTGCTTCCTGATTACGTGTATATTGCACCCGGCGGCTGTCATTTTGAAGTTACCGCTAAGGCAGGCAAGCTGTATTCACACGTATATAATGGGCCACCGGTTAATAATTTAAGACCTAATGCTGATGTTATGTACGAATCACTTATTGATGTCGATGTGGGCTCGATTTTGTGTGTTGTACTTACAGGTATGGGGGCAGACGGCACTAAGGGGATAGCTTCCCTTAAGGAGAGTAAGGACATTTATTGTATTACTCAGAATGAAGATACATGTGTTGTTTATGGAATGCCCAGAGCAGTGGAACTAAGCGGATTATCTAATGCTTCGGTTCCTTTAGATGAAATTGCCAAAACTATATCTAATAAGATAGGGGGATAATATTATGGATATAAGTCAATATCTCGATATTTTTATCGACGAAACTTCAGAACACATTCAAAGCTTATCAGATAGTATCATGACTCTTGAGCAAGAGCCTGAGGATGCGGATACAATTAATGAGATATTCAGAGCCGCACACTCACTTAAGGGTATGGCCGGTACGATGGGCTTTAAGAAGATGCAGCATCTTACTCATGACATGGAGAATGTATTTCAAGAGATCAGGAATGGTAACGTCAAGGTTAATTCCAACATGATTGATATTCTCTTTGAGTGCTTGAGTGCTGTTGAGGAATATCTTGAGACGGTTAAAGCTACATCTGATGAAGGCTCTAATGAGAATGAGGTACTCATTAAGAAGCTTAACGATTATCTTAATCAAGCAGAGAATGGTTCGGATGATTCTTCTGCTGAAGAGGGCGATGAAGCCAATGATGAAGCCGAAGCCGATGCCGGAGCAGATGCGGGTGCTGATGCAGGTGATGAACCGTTTAAGACCATGAAGGTCGAGGAGAGCAACAGAAGTAAGCTTATCGAAGCTGCTGAGTCCGGACTTAAGCTTTACGGATGTACGGTATACATTCAAAGTGATTGCTTGCTGAAGGCGGCAAGAGCCTTCTTGGTGTTTAAGGCAATTGAGGATTTCGGAGAGATTCTTGCATTCGATCCAAGCTCACAGGACATTGAGGATGAGAGATTTGACCTCCACTTTAGTTTAATAATCGGTACACAATCAGAATTTGAGCCAATCAAGGAAGCAATTTGCGCCGTATCAGAGATTGAAAGGGTAGCATATGAAGCAGTGACTCCGGATATGTATATTCCTGAGGATGAGATGCCCAGTGATGATGCGTCGAAGAGTGTACCTGCCAAGGTTGAAGCTAAGAAGGCTGAGCCTGCTAAGGATAGCAAGGGCGGCGGTGGCAACAAGCAAGCTAAGAAGGCTACCAATAAGCCTGTTACTGCAAGAACGGTTCGTGTAGATATTGAGAAGCTTGATGCTTTGATGAATCAGGTATCAGAGCTTATCATCGCGAAGAACTCACTTGTATCTATCAGTACAACAGAGGGTGCTAACGGCTCACAAGGCTTTGAGTCGCAGGGCTTCCATGAGAATATTGAATACTTAGAGAGAATTACAACCAATCTTCATGAGTCGGTTATGAAGGTTAGGATGGTTCCCATTGAGACGACTGTTAATAAGTTCCCTCGTATGATTCGTGATTTGTCTCGTAAGCTTGATAAGCCTATGTCACTTATCATGACAGGTGAGGAGACAGAGCTTGACAGAACCGTTGTGGATCAGATTGGTGATCCTCTGCAGCATTTACTTCGTAATTCAGCCGATCACGGTATTGAAGATGTTGATACGCGTCTTCAGAGAGGCAAGGAAGAAGAAGGTAAGATTGAATTACATGCTTACCAAGAAGGTAACAACGTAATAATTGTTGTTCAAGATGACGGTGGCGGAATTGACATTGAGAGTGTTAGGAACAAAGCAGTCGAGAGAGGACTTGTCACAGAAGAAGCTGCTGTTGAATTAACAGACAAAGAGGTTATTGATTTCTTGTTCATGCCAAGCTTCTCCATGGCTAAGAAGATTACGGATATTTCCGGAAGAGGTGTTGGACTTGACGTTGTTAAATCTAACATCGAGGCATTGGGCGGTGACGTCGAGGTTAAGAGTGAATACGGCAAGGGCTCTAAGTTTACTGTAAGACTTCCTCTTACACTTGCTATTATTCAGGCTCTTATGGTTGAAGTACGTGATGAGAAATATGCTATTGCATTAGGCTCAATTCAGAATATCGAGAATATCACTGTTGACGATATTAAGTACGTTCAAGCCAAAGAAGTTATTCATTTGCGTGGCCTTGTTATTCCTATTATCAGACTTGATAAACTATTGGATTCAGAGCCAAAAGAAGAAGAAGATAATAACTTGACGGTTGTTGTAGTTAAGAAGGGCGATAATTACGCCGGACTTGTTGTTGACAACTTAATAGGACAACAGGAAATAGTTATTAAATCTCTTGGTAAGACTATTGATAATAATAAGATTATTAATGGTGCTACAATTCTTGGTGATGGTGAAGTTGCATTAATTATTGATGTTAATGCTTTAGTATAATGTGGAGGTTTAATTATGGCTGGTAATGAAATGGATATTATTAATCAAGAGAAGGTTCAATACATAGTTGTTAAGATTGGATCTGAACAATATGGAATTAATATTTCTTATGTAGATAATATTGTTCGTATGCAGAAGATTACAAGAGTTCCCAAGGCTCCGCATCATTACATGGGAGTAATTAACTTGCGTGGTGAGATTGTTCCGGTAATGAGTGTAAGACGTAAGATGGGACTTGAGGATGATGAATACACTAATAAGACACGTATTATTATCCTTAAATTAGAAGTACAGGGACTTATAGGTGTAATCGTGGATGAAGTTAAAGAGGTTATTAACCTGGGTGAAGATGACATTGATAGGAATGTTCAGAATGCTAATAACAGAGCAGATGCCAACTTTATTAATGGAATCGGCAAAGACGGTGAAGAACTAATTTCTATATTTGAAATCACATCAATTGTTGATGAGGTTGAGACAGCTTAAGGGAGTGTTATATGGCTAATCTTAGTTTTGAAGAAGTTAATGATTTATATCTTGATGTTCTTAAAGAGATAGGTAATATTGGTGCGGGTAATGCAACTACAGCTATTGCTAATATGCTTAATATGAGAATTAATATGCATGTGCCCAAGGTAGAATTATTGCCTGTTGAGAAAATAGGTTCATCAATTGGTGCTGAGGATGAGGTTATTGTAGGCATTTTACTTGGTGTTGAGCAGGATATTGACGGCTCCATGATGTTTTTAATGGATATGGAATCTGCACATATCTTGGTTAACAGATTGATGATGAGACCTGCTGATTACAGAGAAGACTTTGATGAGATGGATTTATCTGCAATCAAGGAGATAGGTAATATTATTGCAGGTTCATATTTGTCAGCATTATCAAGCTTAACCAACCTGGTTATTATGCCGACTGTTCCTTATGTTGCAGTTGATATGGCTGCATCTATATTAAGTGTGCCCGCTATTCAGTTTGGAATGATGGGTGATAACGCACTTATGATTAAGACGGAATTTGATGATGAATTTGCGGTTAACGGATATTTTATTCTTATGCCGGAAGCAGATTCGTATAATAAGATTTTAGGCGCACTTGGTATTGCAGTTTAGGAGTATATATGGCAGAAGTAATTAAAGTCGGAATGGCAGATCTTAAGGTTTGCAAAGCACCCGACAGCCTTACGACAATAGGACTTGGTTCATGTGTGGGTATTGCGTTATACGATCCCGTGATGAAGGTTGCCGGTCTTGCGCACGTTATGCTGCCGGATAGTACACAAATCAAAAATAATTCTGTTATTGCGAAATTTGCCGATACAGGCATTAAGAAGTTATATGATGATATGATTAGTGCGGGTGCGAGTAAGTTCCGTATGGTTGCTAAGATAGCAGGCGGAGCTAAGATGTTCGAGCTCAAATCTGCAGCTACGTCCAGCATTAATATTGGTGATCGTAATGTTGAAGCAAGTAAAGCGATGCTCAAGCAATTAGGTATTCGTATAATTGCCGAGGATACCGGGCTTAATTACGGTAGGACCGTAGTGTTGGATGGTGAGACGGGAGACTATATTATCCGTGCAGTTGGCAAAGACGAAAAGACTATTTAATGTAAGCTGATTGCCTTTGGAGAGATTTTATGAAAAGAAAAGGTATCCCTTTGATTGTTACGCTTGTTGCATGCTTGATAACATGTACTGTATCTTATATTCAAGGGGTTGATTTTGGCACATATTTGTTGAGATTTGTCATTGTCCTTGCTATTTTTGGAACAATTAGTATCATTCTTGCTGTTGTTATTAACATGAATTTCAAAGACGAAGAAGTTGAAGACGGTGTAGAAGGTGGCGAAGCTTTAGAAGAAGATACTAATGAAAGTGACAATATTAACACGGATGATGAAGACGAAGACGAAGATGAAGATGAAGAAGATTATTGATATGGAGACATATATAAATGAAAGCTGCCACAAAAGACAAACTTTGGAAATCTTATTCACAGAATCGTTCGCAGGATATTAGAGAAAAACTTATTATTGAATATGCACCGCTTGTCAAGGTTGTTGCCGGAAGGCTGAGTATGCATCTTGGTAATACCGTGGAATTTGATGACCTTGTCGGTTACGGAGTGTTTGGCTTGATAGATGCTATCGACAAATTTGACATGAATAAGGATGTCAAATTCGAAACATATGCAAGCGTTAGAATCAGGGGTGCAATATTAGACCAGATTCGTAAGATGGACTGGATTCCGCGAACAGTTCGACAAAAACAAAAGAAAATAGACGAAGCTGTTAAAGCCGTTGAGGCCAGAACCGGTAAGGTGGCTACAGATAAGCAGATTGCAGAAGAGCTTGGAATTACATCAAAGGAGCTTATTGAATGGCAATCAATTCTTAAGTCAACCAACGTAGTATCGCTTAATGAATATGTTGAGCAGGGCTCTGAGCCGGCAATGGATGCCAGACGTAATTCACATTTTGAACAGCCTGAGACTGTTATTTCCAAGCAGGAGCTTAAGAAGGTATTGGCTGAAGCATTAGAACAGCTTACAGACAAAGAGAAAAAGGTTATATTACTTTATTATTATGAAGAGATGACACTTAAGGAAATTAGCGCAACATTAGAAGTGTCTGAATCGAGAATATCTCAATTACATACGAAAGCGCTTAATAAGATGAGAAGTAAGATGGGTGATTATATGGATGTTTTTGCCGGCTAGTAAGTATATGCCGGATGGGGGAGATGCATGACTCAAGAGAATGGTTATATACAAGTTGAATACGGTGAAGGTGATGAAGCCTTTGTTACCTATTACCCACCTACAGGAAACGGTGTCAAGCCCGCCTACAAGGAATGTGTTGAATACCTTAAGAATAAGGGGTTTGAAGGGTTTAACAATCAGCAATTGCGTAATATGATTACAGGGGATACTCAGGCTAAGATGTCAATTGGCTTTGGTGATGGCATAGAATTTAGCGAAAGCTTGTCATATAATATTTCGCTTGACAAAATGAAGGTTACAGCCAGATTTTATCCGCCATCTAAGAATGGTAATCTTCTTAATGCTCAAGATATTATAGGTGAATTGGCTAAGAAGAATATTAATTATGGTATAGACCAAGATTTCATTTTACAATTCATGAAGAACAGAGTATATTTTACGGATTTTGTGATTGCAAGAGGACAAGACCCGGTTCATGGAATTGATGATAGAATTGAGTATTTCTTCAATACCAATCCGACTCTTAAGCCTAAGCATAATGAAGACGGCTCCGTTGATTATCATAACTTGGGCAATATTTGTCAATGCAAGGAAGGAGATCTTCTTGCAAAGCTCCACAAGGGAGATAAGGGAGCTAACGGCAAGGATGTTACCGGCAAGGATATTCCGTGCAGAACAATTAAGACGCTTCGCTTAGAGCCCGGTAAGAATCTTAAGATGAACGAAGATCAGACAGAATTGTATTCTGCGGTTACCGGTCATGTATCGTTGGTTAATAATAAGGTGTTTGTTTCTGATGTCTATGATGTGGCAGGTGATGTCGATACATCCGTCGGTAATATAGAGTATAATGGTAATGTGCATATTCACGGTAGTGTCCGTGGTGGCTTCCAGGTTATTGCCAAAGGAGATATCGTTGTAGACGGTGTTGTAGAGGATGCGCTTATTCAGTCTGATGAGGGACAGATTGTTGTTAAATGCGGTATTCACGGTATGAAGAAGGGATTACTTGATGCCGGTGGTAATATAATCACTAAATTCATTGAGAATGCAAGTGTATTCTCAGGTGGATATGTTGAAGCCGGAAGCATTACGCAATCTGATGTGTCTGCATCTGATGATGTTATTGTATCAGAGAAGAAGGGTGTTATTACCGGTGGAATTATTAGAGCCGGCGGTAAGGTTGATGCTCAGACGATAGGCTCTCCAATGGGTACGATTACTAAGATTGAGGTTGGTATGGCACCTGCTAAGAAGGAGAGATACGTACAGCTTCAGAGGGAGATAACAGTACTAAGTCAGAATATTAATAAGCTTAAACCGATTATTAAGACGTATAATAAGTATATAACCGAAGGCAAGCAATTAGATCAGAAGAATGCTATGTATCTTCAGAAGATTGCGGCTGAGTTAGCAAAGAATACAAAGCAATTGGAAGAGAATCAGAATGAGTTTAATGCGCTTCATCAGGAGCTTATTACTTCAAGACATGCTAAGATTAAGGTTAATAAGGATATATATCCGGGAGTAAGTATAACTATTTCCGATGTAGGCTTTCAGGTTAAGGATAAGAGAAGTTTTTGTCAATTCGAGAAGAAGAACGGAGAGATTGCTGTATCTAATTTATAAGTGCTTTTTATGCATTTCGCGGAGGTGATTGTATGTCTATCAGCCCCATTAATTTTAACGGTATGATACAAAGTACATCTGAGGTTGGTAATATCAAAGCTAATGAAGATGCTCGTCCTGAGGTTAACCAGTCTAATTTACAGACTGTTTTCAATCAAGAGGAAGAGCATGAGAGTCATTCCGTTAATCAATTAGAAGAGAAATCCAATCAATACGATCTTGGAGATGGCTCCGGTAATGCCGGCTATCAAAAGAATCAAAAAAAGAAAAAGAATAAAAAAGAAGACAAGAAGGAATCTGACGGAGTTGTTAAGAAAAAGGATGGGCATATGTCCTTTGACATTTCCGTGTAATGTAATTAAGGTGATAATATGGCTGGACTGGAAATAGGCTTGGTTGTAGTTGGAATATTGATTTTTGTGGGCAGCTTCTTCATAACTGAGAAGCTGTCTTCTTCTGATATGCAGGAGATTACTAAAATCAGTAAAGACGAAATTAAAAATATCGTTGCAAAAGAGGTTGCCAAGTCAGATGAAGTTATTGATGAGAGATTAAATATGCGTCTTGATGATGCGGTTAATGATTTTGCGCTCAGAACAGATGATGAATATGTAAGTAAAATGAATCATATGAATGAATATTCTGAAAATGTTTTGAAAACCATGGAGAAGACCAATAACGAGATTGTTTTTATTCATAGTATGTTAAGTGACAAGCAGGAAGCAGTTTCGGAAATGACTACTCAGCTTGACATAACTAAATCGCAGCTTCTTCAATTAAAAAAAGATGTTGATGAGAAAATAGAGGAACTAAAAGCGCAATATGACGCTAATATCAAGCTTCAAAAGGAACAGGAATTTGTAAGTGGTATTGAAGCCTCCAATGTAGAAAGTGAAACAGTTAAATCGTTTGGAGATGAATTAAGAGACAGAATCGATGAAGATGAATCTGATGTGCCCGATGAATTAAAGGAAGCAATTAAATTCGCTTCATCAAAGGGCGGAGAAGAATTAAGACTTGATGAAATGCTTGCAAACAGTGAATCATCGGATAATAATGCTGATGATAACACAATGTCAGCCACTGAGGCAGAGATTATTAAGCTACACAAGGAAGGCTTTAGTGAGATTGAAATAGCAAAGCAATTCGGCAAGGGAATCGGTGAAATTAAATTAATTCTTGGATTATATAATTGATAGGGAACTAATATGAAATTGAAATTTTATATGCGAGGAGTTGGAATAGGTGTAGTTATAACAACCATTATTCTTGTAATCGCATTTGCTTTAACAGGTAATAATTTAAGTGATGAAGAGATAATTGCTCGAGCTAAGAAGCTTGGAATGGTAGAAAGTAATACGACTACCAATTCTACCATTGGTAGCGCTATTAACAGTACTAAGGCTAATTCTACGGAATCTAATTCCACCGGCAATCAGACGATAGAGGGTGCAACAGGTGCTATGCCCGAAAGTACCGCTAACACACTTAATAATAACACTGCGACTGCCGGCGATGGCGAATATGTGGAATTTACCATTGACCAAGGAGAAGTCTCAAGGACGGTAATAGATAAGCTTGTTGCCGCAGGTATTGTTTCGGATGCATATACATTTAACAAATTCCTCAATGACAAGGGCGTTGATAATAACCTGCAACCGGGTACCTTTAGGATTAAGAAGGGGATTAGTGAGGATGAATTAGCGACACTGTTAGCAACTAAGCAACAATTTCGAGAGTAAATATACTACATAGCTCTGCAACATAAATAACTCCCCGTCAGCACACTTGGGAGTTTTTATGCTTGCAGAGCTTTTGCGAAAAATCGCTTGTAAAATAGAATACATTATGATAAAATAATCAAGTTTTGTAGTATACACACATAATGATTAGGGGTCCGGTGCTTAATTTCATTGGTTAAGTAGGCCTTTAAGATGAGTTATGTGGAAGATTTAACCATGGAGGTATTATAATGAGTGTTATTTCAATGAAACAACTATTAGAGGCAGGTGTTCACTTCGGACATCAGACAAGAAGATGGAATCCTAAAATGGCGCCATACATCTTCACAGAGAGAAATGGTATACATATCATTGATCTTCAGAAGACGGTAGGTATGGTAGATACAGCTTATAACGCTGTGTTTGATATTGCGTCACAGGGTGGTCGTATTCTTTTTGTAGGTACTAAGAAGCAGGCACAGGATACTATCAAGGCAGAAGCAGAGCGTTGCGGTATGTTCTATGTTAACGAGAGATGGCTTGGTGGTATGCTTACCAATTTCAAGACTATTCAGAGTCGTATCAATAGACTTAAGACTATTGAGAAGATGGAGCAGGACGGAACATTTGATGTACTTCCCAAGAAGGAGGTTATGGCTCTTCGAAAAGAGATGGATAAGCTTACACGTAATCTTGGCGGCATCAAAGAAATGGGACGCGTGCCGGATGTTATCGTTGTAGTTGATCCTAAGAAGGAAAGAATTTGTATAGAGGAAGCTCATACACTTGGTATTCCACTTGTAGGTATTGCAGATACCAACTGTGATCCCGAAGAGCTTGATTATGTTATTCCGGGTAATGATGATGCTATTCGTGCCGTTAAGCTTATTATATCTAAGATGGCTGATGCGGTTATTGAAGCTAATCAGGGCTTAATGGATGCTGAAAGTGAAGAAGAAGCAGCTGAAGAAGAGACAACAGAAGAATAATTAATATACATTTAGTAATTGGAGGATAATAAGATGGCTATTACATCAGCTATGGTAAAGGAACTGCGTGATAAGACAGGCGCAGGTATGATGGATTGTAAAAAGGCACTTAACGAGGTTGCAGGCGATATGAAGGCTGCTATTGAAGTGCTTCAGAAGAAGGGTGTAGCTAAGGCTGCTAAGAAGGCATCACGTATTGCCGCTGAAGGTATTACAAAGGTTGCAGTTAAGAAAGGTGAGGCTTGCGTAGTTGAGGTTAACTCAGAGACAGATTTCGTTGCAAAGAATGAGATTTTCAGAGATTTCGTACAAGAGGTTGCTGACAAGGCTCTTGAGAGTAGTCTTCAAGGTGGTGTTAACGGTGAAGACGTTGAGCAGTTTATGGAAGAGACAGGTCTTAAGGAAGAATTGATCGATAAGACTGCTACAATCGGTGAGAAGTTATCTGTTCGTAGATTTGCAAAGGTTAAGGGCGACCATGTTGTATGCTATATTCATGGTGGCGGTCGTATCGGTGTACTTGTTGCTGCTTCAGGTGAGCGTAACGATGCTAATAAGGAAGCACTTAACAATGTAGCTATGCAGATTGCAGCTATGAATCCGGAATATATTCAGCAGTCAGACCTTAGTGATGAAGAGAAGGCTAAGCAAGAGGAGATTGTAAAGGAAAGTGCTCTTAACGATCCGTTCTCACTTCCTAAGCCAATCCTAATGGAGCTTCTCGATAAGGCTGTTGCAGAGAAATGGAGTGAAGAGGATAAGGCTATCTTTGAAGAGAAGAAGTCTAAGATGAACTTCTTACCTAATTTCTTATCAGATGAAGCTAAGGAGTCGTTAAAGCAGCTTTCTCTTGATGCAAAGGATAAGATTTACGGCAATAAGATCTTTACAGGTCTTGTAAACGGTCGTGTTAATAAGAGATATAAGGAAATGTGTCTTTATGATCAGGTATACGTAAGAGCAGAGGACGGTAAGCAGACTGTTGCACAATATCTTAAGTCAGTAGACGAGAATCTTGTAATTACAGATATGGTTCGTTTTGAAGTTGGCGAAGGTATTGAGAAGAAAGAAGAAGATTTTGCTGCTGAAGTTGCTGCACAGATGAATGCATAATCATATAAAGGATAACGTTTAAAGTAAAGTGCAAGCTTTCTGTGTACATTTTGCAGATTGCCTGCACTTTTTTGAAGGATATTATATATGAGTAATGAAAAACACGATAATAATCTTAAGGATACAAGAGATAGACGAAAACGTGTTGAAAAAATAAAAAACGGAATTATAATTGCAATATTTACATCCATTATAGTGTCCATTATTGCTATTATAGGTCTCGTTATTTCGATTATTAATATGATTGGTCTCAGCAATAGATTGGAAAAGCTTGAAGGTGGTTCTTCAAGCGTATCTGCTATAAGTGATGTTACGGCTGTTGATAATACAGATAAGTCTAATATTATTGCTCCGGACAGTGGTGAGGTGGCTAAGGTATATTTGACATTCGATGACGGACCAAGCAGTAATACGGATGCAATTCTTGATACATTATCAAAATATAATGTTAAAGCAACATTTTTTCTTGTGGCAAAGGATGATGATGCATCCAAGGATAAGATACGAAGAATGCAAAATGAAGGTCATTCTATTGGAATACATTCATATTCACACAAGTATTCCGATATTTATGAATCGCCGGATGCTTTTAAGAATGATGTTAATCTTATGGGCAATTACTTGGAATCGGTTATCGGATATAAGCCAAAGCTTTACAGATTCCCCGGAGGAAGCGGTAATAAGGTGACAAATGTAGATATCAGAGAATGCATATCTTTCCTTAATTCTCAAGATATTAAATATTATGATTGGAATGTTTCAAGCGGTGACTCTGCAAGTAATGCATATACAAGTGATGAATTAGTTGAAAATGTAATGAAAGATGTGTTAAAATACAAGACGTCGGTAGTATTATTACATGATGCTGATTCTAAGACTGCCACGGTAGAAGCATTACCTGCTTTGATAGAGGCACTTAAAGCGGCCAATGCCGAGATATTGCCGATTACTGATGACACACCGACTGTACAGCATGTCAAGGTACAGTAGCATAATGTGTTATATTAATATTAATAATTATTTTATGGAGGGAATACAATGGGATTTTTCAAAGATTTTAAAGATGATTTCTCAGACGCTGTAAATGAACTCGTGCCTGAAGGTAGCGACAGTAGTGCGACAGAGTACAATGAGCCTACCAATATGAATGATTCTCTTGATGAAGCAATTGATGTAGATGATGAGCTTTCTAAATTAGACGGTCTGTTCGAGCAAGTATCTAAGAAGGTAGAGAACGGTGAATCTATCTCGTCTTCAGATGATACAGCTTCTTCTGAAGAGAAGGAAGATAAGAAAGAGGGACTCTTTGATAAGAAGAAGTCTAAGAAGAAGGACAAGGACAATAAGCAAGATAATACAGATACATTTAAGACATATATACCGGAGGAATATACAATGGATACTACACCTGCTACAAGCGCACCTGCGCCAACACCAATTTCAACACCTACTACCAATATAGGTACAGCAAGCGACGAGAATGCAGTAATTACTAAGGGCATGACAATTAACGGAAGCCTTGAGTCTACAGGTTCAATTAATATCGAAGGTACAATTAACGGAGATATTACTTGTAACGGTAAGCTCGTAATTACAGGTTATGTTGAAGGTAACAGTAATTCGGCAGAATTCTTTGCTGATGCCGCTAAGGTTATCGGTGAGGTTAACACAACCGGTACAGCCAAGGTTGGAGTAGGCTCTGTTGTTAAGGGTAATATTATTGCCACAAGTGCTGTAATCGCCGGAGCAGTTAAGGGCGATATTGATGTTCAGGGACCTGTTGTTGTTGATACATCAGCAGTTGTTGTCGGCAATATCAAGTCAAGATCAGTACAGATTAACAATGGTGCTGTTATTGAAGGCTTCTGTTCACAGACATATTCAGATGTTGATGTAGAGGATGTATTCGGATAATGAAGAGAGTTTTACTTAAGCTTAGCGGAGAAGCCTTGTCGGGAGACAAGGGAACGGGCTTTGATGAAGCTACATGTATTAAGGTAGCCAATCAAGTCAAAGAGATAGTAGATGCCGGCGTAGAGGTTGGCGTTGTTATCGGTGGCGGTAATTTTTGGCGCGGCAGACAGAGTAATACAATTGATAGAACTAAGGCCGATCAGATTGGTATGCTTGCCACTGTTATGAATTGTATATATGTATCTGAGATATTCAGATATGTAGGTATGGATACGCTGATTATGACTCAGTTTGCTTGCGGTGATTGCTCCGTAATGTATTCTAAGGATGATGCAATGGACGCACTTAAGGGCGGTAAGGTTGTATTTTTTGCCGGAGGAACCGGTCATCCGTATTTTTCTACGGATACAGCTACGACATTAAGAGCAATAGAGATAGAAGCAGACGGTATTCTGCTTGCCAAATCCATTGATGGAGTATATGACTCGGATCCGGCTACCAATCCTTTTGCAAAGCGTTACGATAAGATACATATACAAGACGTAATTGATAACAGACTTGGTGTAGTTGATCTTACAGCATCAATTATGTGTCTTGAGAATAAGATGCCGATGTATGTGTTTGCGCTTAATGAGGAGAGTAGCATTAAGAAGGCAATATCCGGTGATTTCAATGGAACGGTTGTTGCAGTTGATTAGATTAATATGATGTATTAAGGGGGATTTTATTGATGGACGAGAGACTTAACAAATACGAAGACAAAATGCAGAAGTCACTTAACAATTTGTTTTCGGAGTATAATTCGATACGTGCGGGGAGAGCAAATCCTCATGTGTTAGATGATGTAATGGTTGATTATTACGGTACACCTACTCCGATACAGCAGGTTGCCAATGTATCCGTTCCGGAAGCTCGAATGATACTTATTCAGCCATGGGAAGCATCTATGGTTAAGGAGATAGAGAGAGCCATTAATACATCTGATATAGGTATTAATCCGACTAATGACGGTAAGACGGTAAGACTTGTATTTCCTGAGCTTACAGAGGAGCGACGCAAGGAGCTCGCTAAGGATGTTAAGAAGAAGGGCGAGAACACCAAGGTAGCAATCAGGAATATTCGAAGAGATGCTAATGATTCCTTTAAGAAGCTATCTAAGCAGGAGGATGTCTCTGAGGATGACATCAAGGAGCTTGAGGATGAAGTTCAAAAGCTCACAGATAAATACATTAAGAAGGTTGATGAAGCTGCATCAGAGAAGACAGAAGAGATACTTACAGTTTAGTTAATAGGAGGGCACTATACAGTGCCCTTTTAGTATAATGACAAAATTTATGGAGGAATGATATGGGACCTAAATCTATTGCAATTATTATGGACGGTAACGGAAGATGGGCTAAGTCAAAGGGGCTGGCAAGGTCAGCCGGTCACGTTAAGGGTGCGAAGAATATTGAGACTATAGCAAGAGCCGCTAAAGCAATGGGAGTTAAATATCTTACAATATACGCATTTTCCACAGAGAACTGGTCCAGACCGGATGATGAGGTCGCTAAGCTTATGGAGCTGCTTGAAGAGTATATTACGAAAGCCATTAAAAATGCCGAAAAAAACAAAATGCAAATAAGAATAATCGGAGACAGAAGTAAGCTTTCTGACGGATTAAATGCCAGAATTGCCGAAGCGGAAAAGATTACATCTGTATATGATGAAGTTTATTTGCAGGTTGCATTTAATTACGGAAGTCGTGATGAGATAGTCAGAATGACTAAAAAAATTGCAAGTGATGTCAGTGACGGTAAATTAAGCACTGATGATATTACGGAAGAAACCGTAAGCAATTATCTTGATACCGCCGGCATTCCGGATCCCGATTTGCTTATCAGAACAAGCGGAGAGCAACGCATTTCCAATTATTTATTATGGCAGCTAGCGTATAGTGAGTTTTATTTTACCAAGGTTCCGTGGCCTGATTTCTCTCCTAAGAATCTTGAAGAAGCAATCGAAGAATATAATAATCGTAATAGGCGCTACGGCGGTGTATAAGGAGACATCATGGCTGATAATACAGATAAGAAAGATAAAAAAAGCGGATTTATAACAAGATTAATATCGGGAATAGTTCTTGTTGCTATTCTTCTTGTTATTATAATTCTTGGCGGACCGGTACTTCTTATATCAATGGGAATTGTATCAATCATTGGTATGTGGGAGCTATATAAGGTTTTTAACGTACATAAGAGTCCCGCCGGAATAGTCGGATATTTATTTTGCGCATTATTCTATGCCAATCTGCAATTCGGTTTTATAAGAGAGACGTATTTGATATTTGTAATATTTATGATTGTAGAATTGGCGATATTTGTATTTTCATATCCCAACTATAAGACAGAGCAGATTATGGCTGCGTTTTTCGGAATGTTCTATGTGGCTGTTATGCTTAGCTTCATTTATCAGACAAGAATGCTGCCGAGTAACGGTGCATATATTGTATGGCTGATATTCTGTTGCTCATGGGGTGCAGATACTTGCGCATATTGTGTCGGTATGCTAATCGGTAAGCATAAGATGTCACCTAAGCTGAGTCCGAAGAAGTCGGTAGAAGGAGCGATTGGCGGTGTTGTAGGAGCGGCTTTAATTGCAGCAATATATCTTATTATTGTAAGAAATGCTATGGGAATAGTTTGGCTTGATATTGTAATATTATCAGCTATTGTGGCTGTTGGTGCATTTATTTCTATAATCGGCGATTTGGCTGCATCTGCAATTAAGAGATTCTATGATATCAAGGATTACGGTAAGCTGATTCCCGGACACGGCGGAATACTGGACAGATTTGATTCTGTAATAATTACGGCACCTATTATTTATATATTGGCGTTTTATTTTGTATAATTAACGGAGTTTCATATGAAGAAAATAGCACTTCTCGGTTCAACAGGTTCTATCGGAACACAGACCTTATCAATTGCACGTGAAAAGAAAGACATTCAAATTGTATCAATGTCTTGCGGCTCTAATATCGACCTTTTTGAAGAGCAGATAAGAGAGTTTAATCCGTCTCTTGTATCTGTTGCTGATGATGACAAGGCATTAGAGCTTAAGAACAGAATTTCAGATTTAAGCACGAAGGTAATGTCCGGTATGGATGGTTTAATAGAGGTGGCTACATTTGATGAAGCTGAAATAGTTGTTACGGCAATAGTGGGAATGCTTGGAATCAGACCTACCATTGCAGCTATTAATGCAGGCAAAGATATCGCTTTAGCCAATAAGGAGACATTGGTTACAGCCGGCCATATTATTATGCCGATGGCTAAGGAAAAGGGCATTTCCATTCTTCCCGTAGACAGCGAGCATTCAGCGATATTTCAATCGCTTCAGGGTAATGAAGGTAATAGAATACATAAGATTCTTCTTACTGCCAGCGGTGGTCCTTTCAGAGGCTTTAGCAAAGAACAGCTTAATAATGTTACCCTGGAGGATGCGCTTAAGCATCCCAATTGGAATATGGGTCGCAAGATAACCATTGACTCTGCAACAATGGTTAATAAGGGCTTGGAGGTAATAGAAGCTAAATGGTTATTCAATGTTGAATATAATGACATTGAGGTATATGTTCACCCGCAATCAATACTTCATAGTGCAGTGGAATATGAAGACGGAGCTGTTGTAGGTCAAATGGGGCTTCCCGATATGAGACTTCCCATTCAGTATGCTCTCTATTATCCCAAGAGACTGCCAATGACGGGCGACTATCTTAATTTATTTGATGTAGCAAACCTTACCTTTGAAAAGCCCGACCTTAATGTGTTTGAGGGCTTGGGTCTTGCATACAAGGCAATCAAGATAGGCGGCAATATGCCTACTATTTTCAATGCTGCTAACGAGAAGGCGGTGGCACTGTTTTTGGATAAGCAAATATCATTTACAGATATATATAAGTATATTAAGACTGCAATGGATAGTATTGAATTAATCAGCAATCCTGATTTGGATGAAATACTTATGACAGAGCAGAATGTATACAAATTGTTAGACGGAGTACATAATGCTTAAGATTATAATAGCTATTTTAATTTTTAGTTTCATAGTTATATTTCATGAACTCGGACATTTTTTTGTTGCGAAGAAATGTGATGTTAAGGTTAACGAATTTTGGCTGGGTATGGGTCCTACGATTTTTCACTTTACCAAAGGTGAGACTAAGTTTTGTCTCAAGCTGTTGCCGTTTGGCGGAGCGTGTGTAATGGAGGGAGAAGACGAGGAGAGCGATGATGAGAGGGCATTTTGCAAAAAGCCTTTGTGGCAAAGAGCGTTAATTGTTGCTGCCGGACCGTTTATGAATTTTATTTTGGCGGCAATTCTTTGTATTATTGTTATTGCTGCTATGGGTATAGATAAGCCAATTGTCAAGAGCTTAATGCCGGGCTATGGCGGAGAAGCCGCAGGTCTTATGCCGGGTGATGAGGTTACTGAGCTCGGTAATTATAATGTTCATTTTGCTCATGAGGTATCGGCGTATATATTCTTCCATTCTGATGAGGATATTGATGTTACATATATTAGAGACGGTGAAGAGAATACTGTATTGGTAACACCCAAGTATGACGAGGAAACGGGACGTTATAAGGCCGGAATTATATGGAATAACGAATACGTTAAAGGTAATATTTTTGAAGACATGTATTATGGTATGTGTCAGATGAAGTACTATATTTATACGACATTTAAAAGCTTATCGGCACTTATAACAGGACGGATATCCTTTAAAGAGATGTCAGGACCGGTGGGTATTGTTAAAGCAATAGGTGATACATATGAACAGTCGAAGGATAGCGGGGCGCTTTATGTTGTTATGAATCTGTTGAATCTGTCAGCCTTGCTGTCAGCGAATTTGTTTATTATGAATTTGCTTCCGATTCCCGCGCTTGACGGTGGACGACTTCTTCTGTTTTTGGTGGAAGCGATTAGAGGTAAGAGGCTTAATGAGAAGCTGGAGGGGCGTATTCATTTAGTAGGGTTTGTGCTGCTTATGGCGCTTATGGTTTTTGTGATGTATAATGATATTGTTAAGTTGATTACGGGATAATAGGAATGCCGATTAGTATTTAGCTTAATTGCTTCACATCTATGAGTACCTCTCCTCCAACTGAACGTGCGTTCAATGTTTCCGGAGAGGAGCTCATAGTGCAGGGCAGGATTAGGATACTGAAATTGATTTCCTATTTCACGTATCTTAACAAACCTTCACAAATCCCTTTATTTCGCGGAATTCTTAAGATTTCAATCTGATATATCATCACATATTTTTAACAGCAAATTGGTGTAGAATTGGTGTCACGATTGGTGTCAAAACTTTAGTTATTATTACTCCCGGACAGAGCTTTGATATTATAAGTGGAAATCTGGTTTTATATTGCATAAAATAAACAAAACGTTTATAATATGTAATATGAATACAATGATTGAAAAACAGGATGTAGGTATAATCCGTCCATCTCAATTACAGGATTGGCTTACTTCACACGGAATAATAACTGTAACAACAGAAGAATGTGCACATCTCTTAGGTGTTCCTATTCGAGATGTTTCTCAAAGATTAGTAAGACTTCGATCAAAGGGTGAATTGGTTTCTGGTGCTAGAGGTCTATGGATAGCTGTACCATCAGAGTTTAGAGAGATGGGAGCACCTGAACCAATGCGGTATATTCATAATCTTATGAGGTTTTACGATGATGAATACTGTGTAGGGTGGCTTTCTGCCGCTGCAATTCATGGTGCAAGTCATCAGGCTTCACAGGTGTTTCAGGTGGCAGTTGCTAAAACGTTACGAAACAGAAGAATAGGAAGAAGTGAATTGCAATTCTATAATAGGTCGTATGCATCACTTATCTCAAAAAAGAGAATTACTCTTGCTAGTGGTTCGGCTTATGTAAGTTCTATTGGTACGACTATGCTTATGGTTGCAGCTAATCCAGAGAATTGTGGCGGGATTGATAATGCGGCTACAGTTATTTGCGAGCTAGCAGATAATCAAACGGATTATATTAATGAAGTTTTAACGGATGCACATTTTTTTTCTAGAGCAGCTATAAACAGGCTTGGGTGGATACTTGATTATTGTGCAGAAGTACCTTGCTTAGAAGATTTGGAGAAATATTGTACTTTGTCAACGGAGCCCACAATGCTTTCACCTGGTGGAAGTCGTATGGGTAAAGTTAATAAAAGATGGAATGTGATAGAGAATAGGAGGATTGAAGCAGACGTATGATTCCACGAGAAGATATTATTGCTTGGGGTGTTAGTCATCCTTGGCCAGAGTATGATCAGATAGAACAGGATTTGCTCTTGTCACAAGCTATATGTGAAATTGCAAAAGATGAGTTGCTTGGTAATGAATTATCACTAAGAGGCGGTACAGCTTTTCATAAATTATTTATGAAGACACCATATAGATATAGCGAAGATTTGGATTATGTGCGTTCATCTGAAGGTGGAATAGGTGATATAATTGATAGGTTGCGTGAAATTGGCGAAGAACTTGGATATGAAGTCAAAAGTAAAATAGGCAAATTCCCCAAAGTTATTTGGAAGTATACTTCGTCTAATGGTGTTCCATCGAAAATTAAAATAGAGATTAATACTTTTGAAAGGTCGCCTGCCATGGGTGTGTTTTTTGTAGAACATGAAGTTGATTCAGCGTATTACAGAGGGTTTGCAAAGGTTCGTACATTTCATAGGGAGGAGCTTGTTGCAACCAAAATAAGAGCTTTATATCAGAGGACAAAAGGTAGAGACCTATACGATATTTGGCTCGCTTTAACAGAACTTGATTTGTCTGTGGATAAGATATTAGAGGCATTTCCTGTCTATAGACCAGATAATATGACAGCAAAAAATAGTATTATTAATCTACATGAAAAGCTTGAAGATAAGCAGTTTATAGGGGATATATCATACTTAATACGAAGTGATGCTCCAGATTATAGTGTGACAGAAGCAGGTGAGTATATTGAAAGGGAATTATTATCAAAGATTCCATAATTATTATGCTCCGATTATCAATGTATTTCCAATTGTTTTGCCCTGACTACTAAACACGAATAAAAATAAGAGATGTCAACCCCTTGCTGCGAAGCGGTGTAATGCAGGGTTTACATCTCTTATTTTTGTCGTAAAATATGCGAGGCAAAACGAGATGTATGATCTATTTAGTTCTTTTCTCATATTCCCTTATAGCTTGACGTATAAGATATAATACCTCTCCATTGATAGAGCGGCCTTCATATTCTGACATTTCTTTTAATTTCTTGTGTGTATTAGAATCAATTCTTAATCCTAAGTGTTTATCTTTATTGTTATCTTTACTCATAGAACGACTCCTAATCTTAAA
>CAJOIL010000002.1:0-34318 GCA_905234525.1 uncultured Lachnospiraceae bacterium
GTCGGTGCTTTAAGCACCGACAATTATTATATAATGAAGTATACTATTTTTCAAGTGTTATTTTGAAGCTATCCTTCTATTGCGATTGTCTTCTTCTCAGGCACCTTGCTTTCATCTTCCTTCGGAACTGATATCTTAAGAACACCGTCCTCAAACTTAGCCTTAATATCGTCCTCTTCAATGTCCTCGCCTATATAGAAGCTTCTCTGCATTGAACCGCTGTAGCGTTCCTTCCTAATGAGCTTACCCTTCTCATCCTTCTCATCATTATTAACTGCCTTAGTAGCGCTTATAGCCATATATCCATTCTCAAGAGAAATACTAATATCTTCCTTCTTGAAGCCCGGTAAATCAACATCTAATTCATATCCATTATCCAGCTCATGAACATCAGTCTTCATCACGCGCGCACTGTCTGTTCCATATAGCTTGTGCTCTACGCTCGGTCTCTCCATCCTTGGAAAATCCATCCAATCATCTAATAAACTATCTCCGAAAATACTTGGTAACAACATAGGTCATCCCTCCTTTGTATAATTATTATCTATTGTTAATAGTGTAAGAGCCATACTTACTATGGTCTCTTCCTTAACTATGACCATAGTATACACCTTGTTGTTAGCACTGTCAAGGGGTGAGTGCTAACAATTCTATGAACATTTTGTGAACTATCACTACGCTCATATAAATGTATATAGCAAAAGCCCCCTCCGGTTTTCAAATCGGAGAGGGCCAAAATATATTTACTAATATTAAATATCCAACAACTCGCTATATGCCTTCAACGCACCATCAGTATCACCGGCAAGCACCTTCTTGGCTAATACCTTACCAAGCTGAACACCTTCTTGATCGAAGGAATTAATATTCCATGCAAAACCCTGGAACATAACCTTATTCTCGAAGTGAGCCAGTAGCGCACCAAGTGCTTCAGGGGTTAACTCATCACCTACAATAATACTTGATGGTCTGTTACCCTCGAAATATTTGTTACGATTGTCATCATCCTTACCGCATGCGAATGCAACAATTTGAGCAGCCACATTCGCCTTTAATTTCTGCTGTGATGTGCTGTCCTCGATTACCACATCATTACCCATCTGTGACTTCTTAAATCCGATAAATTGAAGCGGTATTATATCTGTTCCCTGATGAAGCAACTGATAGAACGAGTGCTGTCCGTTAGTGCCCGGCTCTCCGTAGATTACGGGGCCCGTCTTATAATTAATAGGCTCGCCGAATCTGTTAACACTCTTACCGTTAGACTCCATATCAAGCTGTTGTAAATGTGCAGGGAATCGCGAAAGTGCCTGCGAATACGGCAGAACTGCGGTAGTACCGTATCCTAATACATTTCTCTCATAAACACCGATTAACGCATCAAGTAGTGCCGGATTATTACGTATGTCACTCTCGGTTGAATTCTTGTCTTCAGCTGCTGCACCGTTAAGGAAACGAGCGAATATATCAGGGCCAAACGCAAGCGATAATACTGCACCACCAACGGATGACGTAGATGAGAATCGACCGCCGATATAGTCATCCATGAAAAATGCGTCTAAGTAATCATCACTCTTAGCAAGTGGTGAAGTCTCACTTGTAACCGCAATCATATGCTTGCTTGCATCAAGTCCCGCTTGACTTAAAGCATCCTTAACAAACGACTCATTGGTAAGCGTCTCCAACGTCGTTCCTGACTTAGATACAAGAATAAATATCGCATGTGCCACATCAACTCCCTCAAGAACAGCTGATGCATCATCAGGGTCCACGTTACTGATAAACTTTGCTTCCATCTTAAAGCATCCGTTAGTCTTAGCCCAATTCTCAAGACTAAGATACATTGCTCTGGGACCTAAATCACTTCCTCCGATACCGATTTGAACAGCTGTTGTAAACTTCTCGCCCTTCTCGTTAACGATATCGCCGTTGTGAACCTTATTTGCAAATTCTGCAATACGCTCCTGCTGACTTACATAGAACTGCCTCTTATTAACGCCATCAGCCATAACATCATCACCAAGCTGACCGCGTGTAAGCTGATGAAGCACCAATCTCTTCTCACCTGTATTGATAACCTCTCCGTTGTAAAGCTCAGCGAACTTATCTGTAAGCTCTGCTTCATCCGCTAACCTCTGCAATGTGTCAATAACCTTATCATCCACCTGCTTAGAAGCGTAATTGTAAATAAGACCTGATGACATCGGCACTTGATATTCCTTAACTCTCTTAGCACCGTTATCACCACTCATAACACCTTTTACTTCAACCTGAGTCTTAAGTCCTGCCAATTCCTTAGAGGCACTAAGCTCATCATAATTAGTCCAATTAACCATTGTATTATCTCCTATTCCTAATGCATCTGTCTCAACACTACATATCCTTATCGATATTAGTCTGCTTATTGTTCTCCTCTAGTTCCTTTAGCTTTTTCCCTTCGGCTTCCCGCTTGGCCTTCTCTCGTCTTGAAGGAAGATATACCTGCTTGATAAGGTAATCACCGATTGCAACAACGGGGATTGATAAGAGGATACCAATTACACCCAAGATACGACCGCCTACGATAATGGCAATTAATATTGCAAGTCCCGATACACCGAGCGTCTTACCGAACAGCTTAGGTCTGATTACATATCCGTCAAGCGTCTGATATACAAGCTCGAACACAACGAACCATACTGCTTGCCATGGATTAGACAGAAGCAGAAGTACCGCACCGAGAACTGTACCGATAATCGGACCGAATGTAGGAATAAGGTTGGTAACACCGATTATTACCGCAACCAAACCTGCATACTCCATTCCGAATATCGCCATAAATATTCCTGTTGCAATTCCGATCAGAATACTGTCTACGATTGTAAATGCAAGATATTTAGATACAATCTCATCCATATTGGTTATATGCTTAAGTACATTCTTATATTTATCTTCATTCTTAATCATCGCTGCCATCAGCTTCTTAGATGTGTCTCTAAGCTTGTCCTTGCCCGCTAAGAAGTATATTGCAAATATAAATCCTAATGCCCATGCTCCGACATGACCTCCGACAGATGATAAGCCTGCACTGATTGAATCACCATTATTGGTAATAAATCCAATAATCGCATCGAAGAGAGAAGTTTTACCATTAGTTAATCCTTCTATATATGAAAGAATTGATTGTGCTCCCCACTTATTAAGCAAATCGGTTATTGCCTCAAGATACTGATCCTTGTTCATATATATCGACATAATACTGTCATACAATTGCGGAACAAGTATTAGTATAATCGCTGTTATTGCAACAAGAACAACAAGCATGCTTAATGTAAGCGATATTGCTCTTTTAATTCCGGCCTTCTTAATCTTACCGAATATCTTATTCTCAAAAAACTTCATAAGCGGATTAATAAGATACGCAAGAATAATACCCGCAATTATCGGATATAAATAATATGCAATCATGGAAATAATTGCTCCTACGGTATCTAAGTTAACAAGAATAAAATAAAATGCAATTGCTATGCACAACGACACGGACAACTGAAATATAAACTTGTTGCCCATTAGTTTATTCATACGACCTTCCGGCTTTTCATTTTTGTTATCAAACATTAACATTGCCTCCTACAATTAATAATCTATAATATTATAATATATTATTCTCTTCCTATCAATGCCGACAATACCGGCAGTGCATTATAAATGGCTGTCTCTCTGCCGTGGTCATTGTGTCCTTCATCCACGCCCAGTCCGTAACAGCAGTTGACTCCCTCCTCTGATGGCTTGCCAAATGTAAAGAAATCATTAAGCTTATTCATTGACTCAATTTGCTTTTCAACAGTACTCTTGGCAAAATCCACCGTACCGGTAGACATATAAAAGAAGAAATCATCTCTTGTATATCCCTGCGCTGTAATGGCATCCTGCAAGGCCTTGCCTGCATTGTATGAGCTTCTGTTCGCATAAGCATCAGTTGTCCAATAAAGTGAACCCGATATCGGCATATAATATTTAAAGTAATCCATTGACTCTTTCATCTGCAGATTGGTTGCTACACCGCCCATCGAAAATCCACCCATTATACGGTGATTCCTGGAAGCCTTAAGACCTTCATGGTCAGTTGTCTTCGCGTATGTGCTGTACTTAGATTCAACAAAAGGAATAATATCGTTTCTCAATTCCTTACCGAAGGAATTAAGAATTGCCATGTCATAATCAGATGTCTCTTCATCCTCATTATCATCATAATAGGTCATGCTGACAACAAGCATCGGACGCACCTTGCCATCCTCAATCAAATGGTCTAACACATTCTTGGTATCATACACATTAGTCGGCGAACCAAGCCATGTTGTAGCTCCTCCGGTGTGACCATGTGTTACATATAAAATGTCGTATTCCTTACTTGCATCATAATCATATGGCGTGTAAACAACAAGATACTTATTCATCTCATGCCCATCATCATCATAATCGAACGTCTTGTAATCCTCGTATTGAAGCTTGCCTTGATGTGATGCCGGCGATTCATATTCATTGGGAACCGTTCCGTTAGTAAGCACCTTATCGTCTTCATCCGTATAAGACATGTCGGGCATGGCCGGATGGTAATTGCCGAATGTGTCAGCGCTTGTATTATTAGTCGTAGTGTTATCTGCGGTAGTGTTCGTATTATTATTGCTCTTTACACAACCTGCAAAACAGCCCGTTATAAGTAGCGACATAACCATTACCACAACTACTCCCCATATTTTATTTTTCATAATTATCCCTTTCAATAATTGATTGGTGACAGCTACACTAATGCTCCAAGAAATAATCCTTTAATTTCAGAAGCAGCTCATCCTTCGTAATACTCTTTAGGAAATATGCTTCCGGGCGAAGTGCAACAACCTCCATTACACTTTCCTTATCATCCTTACTTGTCAAAAACATAACCGGAATCGACTTCGTATCATCATCTGCTCTTAACATTTCCAAGACCTGCGGACCGGTGGTGATAGGCATCTCATAATCGAGAAGAATCAAGTCAACCGTGTTCTTACCGAGAAGCTTAATTGCCTGTAATCCCGAATTGGCCATCGATACCTTGTACGTATCCTTAAGCCACTCTCTGACGAGATTAAGATACTGTGGGTCATCGTCTACGATAAGTATTCTCTTCTTGGCCTGCTCTCGTCTCTCAGTGTCAAAAAACCTCTTAACCGACTGAGCGAACTCATCATTATTGACAGGTCTGGGGTACGTCTCATATATCATAGGTTCAGGCAGCTTCTTGCTCATCGTGTTGATATACCCCTGGTCTCCTATTAACATGAAGTGTCCGTCTCGCTCACGCATCTTATCAGATAGGAAATGTGCTATATCATCATTAATCTTAGTATCATCATCAAGATATATTGCAATTAAAGCAACATCTCCCAATGCCTTATTAAGCGCATCAATATTAAACGGCACAAAATCACACAGCACCCCTATGTCATTAACCTTCTTGATAAGTACGCGCACCACAAAGGATTCCTTCTCTGCGGTAAATATAATCTTATTCTTATTATTGTTCATCAAACAATTCCTCCATGCCTTCCCAGTCTACATTCTTAAGGCACTTACGTAATGCATCAATGCGCTTAGCATCTTCATCCGGAAGCTTGTATTCATCAAGGTCCTTAAGTATCATCTCAACTGCATCATAATCCATCTGCGATATTACATCCTTAAGCGCCTCATTGGCATCCTTAAGTACATCATCCGGAATCATCTCCTTGTCGCCTTCTTGAGTGTCATCATTATCAGACGGCTCATCAAGAATCCTCATTAGCTTATGTCTGTAAGTCTCATAGTCTGTCATAAACCTCTGATGATTCTTATCGATATATTCCGTATCTGAATTATTGCCTGCATCCTCGAGGTTTTTAGCCATCTCAGACAATTCACCCGCACCTATAATCCTTGCATTAGACTTAAGTGCATGAACCTTAATGGTATACATACGAATATTCTTATCCTCGTACGCTTTGCCAATGACCTCTAAATTCTCGTCAATCATATCGTAGAACATCTTGAGCGAGAATAAATAATTAGATATTCCGCCGGAATTCTTAATTCCTTCTTCAACATTTATTCCATCAACATCATAGAGCCACTTCATATTATCGGGCATTGTGGTTATCTCCTGCGTAACAACTTCGCCCTCATCCTTAATCATCTTCTCCTCGCTGATATGCTTCATGATTGTACGTTCAAGAAGCTCAGTATCAACCGGCTTCTCAAGATAACCGTTAAAGCCCTTAGACACATAGTATTCTTCGCCCATTGTTGAATTGGCAGTAAGCGCATATACCGGAAGGTCGGGTGCGAATACCCTTACTCGCTCTAATGTCTCTACACCATCAAGTCCGGGCATCATATGGTCTAAAAGCACCACATCGAACTTTGTATCCTTAATCTTATCAATGGCCTCTTCGCCGCTTGCGGCGGTTGTCACAAACACCTTCGTCGCCTGCAATAATCCCTTAATAACCGTAAGGTTCATAGGATTATCATCAACTACAAGTATGTCTGCATCAGGTGCAATAAACTTAGGCACATAACCCTTCTCAGCGCTCTCGTCTGTCTCTATAAATATTCCTATAGGCTTATCGTCAACAATCTTCTGCGTTACGGTAAGGATAAATTCACTACCCTCACCATAGACACTCTCACAGGTCAAGTCGCCTCCCATAAGAAGCGCAAGTCTCTTGGAAATGTCAAGTCCGAGACCTGTTCCCTGAATCTCAGAATTCTTCACCTCATCAAGTCTCTCATATGCAGTAAAGAGCTTATCAACCTCACCTTCCTTAACACCAATTCCCGTATCCTTAACGCTGATACGAAGGTCTATCATATCACCCGTCTTATTCGGGGATGTTACGTACAATGAGAAGCCACCAATCTCTGTATATTTAACCGCGTTAGATAACAGATTAAGAACTATCTGCTTAATCTTGGAAATGTCACCGTACATCTTAGTAGGCAATTTCTCATCAACAACAATATCAAATGTAAGTCCCTTATCTACACTTCTTTGTCTAATCATTGCCGAAACAGAGCGAAGCATTTCTCGAATATCGTATTCTTGCTCTACGAGATTCATCCTTCCCTCTTCAATCTTAGACATATCAAGTAAGTCATTAATAAGACTAAGAAGTGATTCCGAAGCATTATTAATATGATGAGAGTTGCTCATTACCTGACGATAATATGGCTTCGGAACATCTGTTGCATTTTCTCGAAGTGTCATCTCGTTCATACCCATTATCGTATTGATAGGTGTACGAATCTCGTGCGACATGTTGGCAAGGAATTTCGACTTCGCGGAATTAGCTCTCTCCGCTTCTTCCTTAGCCTTGCGAATCTCTTCATATTGCTGTCTGATTGTAGTAGATGTAATAACTCTCCATACAATTACGCCTGCTGCAATGACAAGCAATAATACAAATATTATTCTGATTATAAGTATTTCTCCGATTCTTGCAGTCTTATTAACCTGGTATACATCATCAGACAAAACACTTGCCGTAGCATTATCAAGAACCTGTATATGAAGCTTATAATTACCGTACGGCATATCCGTATATTCCAATGGTGTCAGATCACTTCGAAGAACAGTAATACCATCATCCGGTCCGTCTTCAAGATATACATGCACAAGAGGGTCGCGCATAGTGTAATCCATAACGGAAGCATTTATTCTGATACGCCCCTTTGATGCAGGTATGGTAAATGTTCCGTCAGAATTCACTTCTATTCTCTCATCATCACAATATATCGAGCTTATACCTGTCTTAATTCTCTCATCCAGCTTGTAATAATTATTGATATTAACCTTAATTACGCCTGCCCTTCCCGGTATATAGAGATTACCTTCATTGTCTCGTCCGCTGAACGAATTACTTGTAATCTCGTAAGGCAGTCCGTTATCCAATGTATAGCAATAATAATCCGTAACCTTATCATCAAGCATTGCCTTCGTGTCTACATTATATATACCTGCAGACGACAGTATCCATGCACTGCCGGTATTATCAAAATACATATCATAATTATTACTGTATGGGAATGTGGTTACGCCGGTGACCAATTCATCCTTAAAATATTGTATAGAATTAGAGGTAATAAGCCAATACACTCCGTTAGCCGTATCCTTAACTATTCTTAATATAACATCACTGGATAATCCCTGCTCACGACCAAGGCGTGTTACACTATCACCTTCAATTATATATAAACCATCACCGTCAGAACCGGCATATACTCTTCCGCCGTCTCCCTCTACAACAGTCAAAAAAACGGTATTCTTAACACCCTGGTCTGTACCAACATTTCTTATAACCGCGCCATCCTTAATTACACTCAGACCGCCGTTCGTTCCGATAAGCATACTACCGTCACTTGCTTGTGTGATAGTTCTGACCTTGTTATGACTAAGTCCTGTCTCCTTGGTAAATGCTGTAACTCTGCCGTCAGGCGACATACACGCAAGCCCCTTATCATTCGTAAAGGTTGCAACCCATAAATTGCCTGCATTATCCTCCTGAATACAGCGCACTCTTGCATCACCGACATATTTCGTAAGCTCATTCGTAATTGTCATACCATTGCCGTCAAGTATCTGTAAGCCTTTGTTCATTCCGATATATAACAATCCATCATGAACACAGGTTGCATTGGTAACAATCTCCGGCAAATGATAGCTATCCATCAAGTCAATGAAATTATTGGCAACAAGCTTCATAAGACCCTGCGTAGATGATGCAAACCACATATTGCCTTGATAGTCATCAACCATCATCTCCATACCGCTGTTAATAGGAAGATTATTGATTAACTGAAATGCACCGGTCTCATCTATGTAGCCGATTTGTGTATCTGATGCAACCCATAATCTATCGCAACAATAATTAATACAATATATGCTGTCTAAGCCGGTATTGATAACCTGCATCTGATCTGCCTTAGCACCAAATGCTCCATGATATATCTGTCCGCCATCTGTTCCGATATACAAGCTACCGTTGGTATTGGGGTCTACCGCAATTGTACTAATCTTGTTCATGCCAAGGTCTGTAGCCTCGTATAAGCCCGTAACGGCTTTGTTGTCAACACAAAGCACCGCACCATCTCCGGTTAGGCCATATACTTTACCCGAAGCATCAGCGTACAGAGACGCAATCCCCTTCTTATCAATTCGTGTATCGGCAATACTATGCACTCCCTTATCGGAAGACACATAGCACATACCTGCCGATGTTCCTACAATGATATTACCTTCACTGTCTTCTGCAAATGCCCTGATTGAAGAAGCCGGTAGTCCCTCTTGATATGTAAGATGTGTTGTCTTGTCTCCGTCTATTATTAATACTCCGTTATCGTTGGTTCCGACCCAGATTCGCTTCTTACTGTCTTCGAATATTGCTCGACCATTGGTATATCCGTCAGCCACATCCAGCTTATCAAATGTGTTGCCGTCATAGACCATAACTCCACTGTACGAACCAACCCATATACGACCGTCACTTGCACTCATTACACACATTGCATCAGATGAACTCATACCATTGGATGCATCATATAATGTAGTGGAATATCCCACATTGGAGGTCTGACCGGTAGCAGCATAAGCACCACCCGATTTGGACTTGGGAGCATCAGCCGCATTATCGGCATTAACAATAATTGTATATGTCAATACCGGTAAGGCTGTCATTACCGCAATTATTAATGTTGCTATTATTCTTTTTCCGATAGATGTTCTTTTCATTTCTTTTTTCTTTTCCCCAAATAAATATTATTCTGTCGTTAGAACTGTTCTTCTGAATATTTCTTATGAATAACTCTTACTCTCGGAAGATTATCCATAAATACCTCCACACATTTCGCATCAAATTGTGTGCCCTTGCCTTCTTCAATAATCGAAAGCGCTTTCTCTATCGAAAATGCCGGCTTATACACACGCGATGATGTCAGCGCATCAAACACATCTGCTACCGCCATTATACGAGCCGATAACGGAATTACTTCTCCGTGTAGTCCCTCAGGATAGCCCTTGCCATCCCAGCGCTCATGATGATATGCAGCCATGTTACGGGCTTCCTTCAAATAATTACCGCCACCGACAGTATCAATCGCCTTATCTAATATCTGCTTGCCGGCAGTTGTGTGCGACTTCATTATCTCGAATTCTTCGTCTGTTAATTTGCCGGGCTTATTAAGAACGTTATCGGGAATATTAATCTTGCCCACGTCATGAAGCGGTGCAGAGCGAACTACATCCGACATGTATTTAGGTGTGATACGGTCGGCGTAATATCCCTTCTGCTTAAGTCCCTCCACGATTATCTTGACATAAGCGGCAGTCTTCTGTATATGTGCTCCCGTATTCTCGTCTCTGTTCTCCACAAGGTCTGCCATTGTAATAATAAGACCCTCCTGCATCTGAAGAGTACTGTCTGATAATCTTCTTATGCTTCGAAGCTGCTCTGTCTGATTAATTGTCATCTCAGTTAAGTCGCGATACAACGCTTCAACTTCATCATGTGTTCTGACATCAACATCTTTAAATCTGTCAACAACTCCATCGAGCTTCTTCTGGTCATCGCCGGCACTTATAAATTCTCTTATATGCAAGCCCAATGTTTCAAGAGGATATACGGTATAGTAATTAATCGTCCACATACCATAGGCTATAATAAGCAACATTATACCGGACATTATAACAAGTACTCTGTTTGCAAAATCACCGATAAAATCAGACAGATAATTAATTGAAACATCTGCACCTGCATAGCATACAACATTGCCTTCTTCATCAAACATCGGATAATACACGGTAACAAGCCAGCTCAAAGCGTCATCGGATTCTATAGGCGGTATCTCCTTTCCTTCCAACATATCATCCAAATACTCTTCAAACGCTTCTTCAATGGGCACAAATTCACCCGGTTCATATCCACTTGCACCCTCAGCAACATAGCCCTCGAACTTAGGGTCCGTGTCAAGATCAAAGATAAATGTAGAGCCCTCTCTACCCACCTTAAGAACATACAGATAACTGACTCCCGGTGCATTGTCTCTAATGTGATAGAGCATTTCCTCTGTTTCTTTGTAACCGGGCACGCTCTCTCCGAATTTAATGTAATCCGCAACCTTAGACGTATCTACTACACTTGCTGCGAACTTAGCTGCATTAGTGGCTACTTCTATTCTCTCTTGCTTAACATTCTCATAGTATCTTCTGATACCGATCCAAGCAGTTATAATAGAGGATGCCACAACCATGATTACCATAATAATAAGCATCCTGCGTCTCGCAGATAATCTTATTCCATCACTCCAATTATCAATTGCCTTACGCTCTTCATCGGTAAGCGGCTTCTGCCTCCAACCGCTGTTAGCAATGGCATCACTTATCTTCTGAGGCATGACATGCCATATTAATATGGCAAGTCCTATACAGATTCCTTTATCAAATATATTAAATACTATGTTAATACCAAGAAATACAAAGACCGCGCCGACGCCTTCGGTTATACCCCATGACTCAAGTAAGGCAGTAATCATGTCGCTTTGTGGTTTGCCAAACATAATGTATTGTATTAATCCACTGACAAGACCGCTGATAAAGCCTATAGTGAGAATACAGAATATAATATTACGCGCATTATTAAGCGGGCGCTTCTTAACAAACATTACTGTTATAATAGCTACTAAAGCATTAACTATTCCAAAACATGCGGCATTTGGATTAAATAACATACATAATAGGTTACTTGCAATAGCAACTGCTATACCCGGGAATACTCCACCGATTCCGGCTACAACTACAGTACCTATGGTATCCCAATATACAGGCAACCCCGTCTGATATGACACATACGCAAGCACCACATTAACTCCGACACCCAAAAATACCGCTATTGCACGGAACAGTGCCGAGCGATTCATTTCGTGTTTACTGACCTTATACTCTTTCAACTCTAGTCAACCTCCACATTAACGCCTTTGTTCACATATCCCCGATAGTATCCCTATGAGTATCACGAACCCATTACCTTGCATAAATTTACTTGTCTTCACTTGCATTTCTCCTACACACAGATATAACGTATTCCTTATCGTATATCCACTGGTATATAACACATGCTGAACGCTCTCCGTCTCTCACAACTTCTGCTACCCCCATAGGCGTAGCATTAGTTATGTCGCCTCCTATTGCATCCATACTGCCCGGTACATCAAGCACATTTACTTCATATCGGCTAAAGTCCAATAGTATTCCTTCACCGGTTAGCTTAATGTAGCTTTCCCTTGCTGTCCATATTCTGTAAAATGCCGGTATCTTATCAGCTTCTGAATCAATCCATGCTTTCTCCGCATCAGAAAAATACTTTTGTGCCGGCGAGACAATCCTGTCTCGCATAAGCTCAATATCACAGCCCACCGAAGCTTCATCAGATATCACCATAACAACATAATCTCCGGAATGACTCACATTAAAATCGATGCCGTCTATATACGGTCTTCCGTTATCGCTGATTAATATGTCATCCTGACTAAATCCGCATTTTAAAAGATTATCCCTAATCATAATCCCGGCCATAAGACTCCGCTTCCTATCAGCCTCATTCTTAAGGCGAAGGATCTTGTCTCGCCGCACCTCACTCAACCCATCCATCACGTGTGGGCACGTGAGCGGGTCCATTAAAGTTGTACAATCTCGTATAAAAATGCTTATCATAGTCACTTAATACTAGGATTCCAGCATATCTATAAGCTGCTCACGTGTCTGCACACCAACCGCCGTCTTAACAACCTCCCCATTCTTAAACGACTTAATAGTCGGTATACTCATAATATTATACTCGCCGGCAATCTCTCTGTTATCATCAACATCAAGCTTACCAACCACATATTTACCATCAAACTCCTCCGCAAAAGCCTCTAATATAGGTCCCTGCTGCTGACAAGGTCCGCACCATGTAGCCCAGAAATCAACAAGCACCGGCTTATCACTCTTAAGAACCACTTCCTCAAAATTTTCATTTGTTAATACTACTTCTGCCATAATAATTCCTCCTTACTTAATTATAATTACTATCCCTTCTCAACATTTTCTACAATAGCTATATTCTTAACTATTACATAGTCCACTTCATGCTTACTTAAGTATTTCTCAGCCTTTTCCATAGTCTTAACATAAGCACCGGTAAACGGTCCCTCCATATCACTTCTTGCTTCCTTGAGCACCTCGGGATCGGCGTCAACAACAAGCACCTTCTTCTTTTCTATAGGATTAGAATCAACAACAACCTTCTCTTTCTCTTCTTCTATATACTGCCTGATTTCTTCTTTGCTAAGTAACAAGTTCTCAGGCAAGAATTGTGTAAGTGTTCTCTCAAGCTCTTCACCGTCAACAGGCTTAGGCAAAAATCCATCGAAGCCTTCCTTAATGTACTTAGGCTTGTCGCCGGCATCGGCTGTAAGAGCAATTATCGGCTTATCTATGCCCTTGTCTCTCATCTTATTCATGGTTGTTATTCCATCCATGCTCGGCATCATCTGATCAAGCATAATCAAATCATATTGCTTCTTGTCAGCCAATGCAATTGCGTCCTCTCCGCTAAGCGCAGTATCAACATGAACTCTGCTTCCCTTAAGCAGTCCCGTTACAACATCAAGATTCATCTCATTATCATCAACAACAAGAAGCCTTGCTTGAGGTGCCATCAGACTTGGAATATAAGTAGGCTTAACAACAACATTTTCAATCTCCTTAGACCATTCGCCTATTGGCTCTTCATTCCATTCAGGAAGCGGAATAATTATGGTAAATACAGAGCCCTTGCCGTACTCACTGTCAACCTTAAGCTCACCGCCCATCATCTTAAGATAATTGGTTGTAATAGTAAGTCCGAGTCCCGTACCCTCTATGTTACGATTACGCGTTGTCTCAAGTCTTGAGAATGACTCAAACATTCCCTTTATGTCTTCCTTCTTGATACCTATACCCGTATCCTTAACATCAACTATGAGGTTACCCATTTTGTCCTGCAATGGCTCAAAGCTGATATCAGTTAAAACATAACCTTCATTGGTGTACTTAATGGCGTTATTAATAATATTAAGCATTATCTGTCTGATTCTTACCTCATCACCGGTAAAGCCCTTCGGTACATCAGGCGATACATTGATATGATAACTAAGTCCCTTATCGGATGCTCGAGACCTTGTAATATTGTTAACATCATTAATAACCGATGCAATATCAAAATCATCTATAATAAGCTCTGCCTTGCCCGATTCAATCTTGCTGAGGTCTAAAATGTCATTGATAATTGACAGGAGCATATTACCGGCAGACTTAATATCCGAAGCATACTTTATAACCTTCTCATTGCCGTTGGCTTCTCTTATTATCATTTCATCCATTCCGAGAATTGCATTCATCGGCGTCCTTATCTCATGAGACATATTAGCAAGGAAATTAGACTTGGCTTCCGATGCATCAAGTGCGGCTCTCTCCGCATCCTTAGCACGTCTTATAGCCAACAATTGTTCTATAATTGCAAATCCCAACCAGAGGTACGTACCGATCATTACGCCTGTTCCCGAATGTCTGTCATCTATATAAATATAAAGTACAAATTCTATGACGCAATAGACTAAAAGTATAGATGTACCTATGAAGCTAAGTACATATTCTTTGATTTTTTTCCTAAACAAATCAGTTAAAATACCAAGGAAGCACGCGGCAATTTGTACCAAATCTATCAGAAGCACTTCCGTAACCTCATTTCTGTAACCAACGTTCTGAGTAACATGTACAACGCCTATAACTATAGTCATAATCTCGCATATTAAAGCAACAGTAATATAGAACCTCTTATATCGTCCCCTCTGCATTCCATTAATATAAGCAATAATGGGATAGCCCATAATAAGAAGCATCATATTAGACATAATGCCACTCAAATATATATTATGGAACAGAAACTGAAATAGTTCCGAGTTAATAACAAGCCAAAGGGCCATAAGCAATGTAGCCGTACCGGCCGCAATAATCGGAGATTCGGTTTTCTTGGTTAGCTTAAGTATAATACCTATAATTAACGCAAGAGTACCAAGAACAACAAGCGATACCGACAGCACGAAAAACATCATATTGGAATCAAATATTCTATAGAACAACGCAAGTCTCGTGCCGATATATACACGAGAAATAGTAATGTTGCCTTCTACTCTCTCTCTCGTAACAATTCTTATTGTGCCACCTTCGTCTCCATCCTGTAGCATAATAAAGGTATGATATTTCTTAAGACCTCCTATGTAATCATTCTTAGCCTCATCCACATAACTATATCGAAGTTCTCCGTTAATATATACATCTGCATCGGTACTGTTGTAAAAATCAATCGAATTATACTTACTTATATCATCCGGAAGCTTAGCCTCTAACACGTTATAGTTACCCTTAGCCATATCATATGTCTTAGGCAGTTCAACAATGGGATTAGCCGCATCCAAAACATCATGAAAATCTGTTATCTCTTCGTATTCATTGTACCAATCTACAAGCAATTCTTCCTGCTTGCCGACACGAAAATAGAATGCAAAGGCAAAAAGCCAAAAGAGCATAAATATGACTGTTCCTATTATTATTAATACTTTAAAAAAATTATCACCCTTAGTTTTCATCCTGTATCCTTTAGCCTAATGCTTCTAACAATTCATCACACAAATCACACGCCTCATCATAATTAAAGGCATCTATCTCATCCTTAATATCATGGTATATATTCTTGGCGCTTGGAGTGAAGTCATACTCCGATAATCTCTTATAAAGCTCCAGCGATTTATTAAGCTCCATGTCATCCAGTGTCTCTTTTAATTCACCTATCAGCTTCTTAACCTCATTACTGCTTGGCTTGTTCGCTCCGTTCTCTTCGGCATAAGGAGCAATTATTTCCATAGTCTTCTTATACTCCGCCAGCATGTTAGCATGATTGGCTTCTATAGTTGTCATATCCTTATCAGCTGCGGCATACTGCAATTTCTCACAGATGTCACCAAGTTCCATATTGCCAATCATCCTTGAATTGCTCTTAAGAGAATGAACAAGCATTTCATAATTTGCAAGCTCATCTTCTGCAAGATATCTCTCCAGCTTGCCTCTGTTCTTCTCATATGCATTATGATACCTCGTAAGCGCCAGCTTATACTTCTTCTCATCACCTGTATAAGATAGTGCCGCTTCAACATCAAATCCCTTTTCTCTTAAATCGCTAAAGTCTGCCATAAAACTCTCCCTCATCAAATGTACATTTCACATAAGTATAGTATGACACAATATCATTACTATTTTATCATTAGACGATTAGATATACAACAAAAAAAAGGCTCTTGGGATTAATTCCCAAGAGCCTGTAATAATTATCACTTAACTCCATTGTATCTGAAGCAAAGCATCGTAATATCATCAAATTGCTCTGCCTCCTCCACAAAATCATCAATTCCTCTCATAACATTTTCAAGAACCCTCTCAGGCTCTGCATCGGGCTCTTCGTTCAATGCCGTCAACATACGCTCCGTTCCGAACAGCTCATTATCTGCGTTAGTCGCTTCAGCCACGCCATCTGTGTAGACAAATAAGCTGTCACCGGCATTCAGCGCAAATTCATGTTCCTTGAAAGGTATTCCTTCCATTGTCGCCACAGCTATGGAATGACGATAAACCTCAAGCTCATAATTACCGTCCACGCGACGAATCGCAGGGTGCTCGTGTCCTGCATTAGCTGCCATTCCTTTACCGGTGGTAAGATCAATCACTGCAAGCCAAACGGTAACGAACATATCCGAGTCATTGCCTTCACACAATTGATTGTTCGCATTGCTTAATGCTTCGGCGGGACTGCTTCCATCCAACAAGCTATTCTTAATAAGCGTCTTGGCAATCACCATGAACAGTGCAGCCGGAACACCCTTACCGGAGACATCCGCCATTACAAGCGCAATATGATTATCATCAACTAAGAAAAAGTCATAGAAGTCACCGCCAACCTCTTTAGCCGGAGTCATGCTGGCATATATATCAATATCCTTTCTTTCGGGAAATGCCGGGAAGTTTCGAGGCAACATATCAGCTTGAATCTTAGTTGCAACATTAAGCTCCGCACCGATTCTCTCCTTCTCTGCCGTTACATGCTCAAGCTCTTTGATATATGTACGAAGGTCTATGTCCATCTTGGCAAAGGAATCTGCCAAGTCTTCAATCTCATCACGCGTATGTATATCCACATCAAATTGTACATCCTTATCGATGTTTTCAACCATATCCTTGGTAGCATTATTAAGAAGTACAATCGGCCTTATAATGTTCCTCTTTATGCCACGATAATATATAAATCCGGCAAGTGCTGTAATAAACGCAACAAGAAGTGTTACATATACGGCATATAATATTATCATAACAAGGAATTTAAGCATAAAATAATCGACGCCCACAACGGCCACGATTTTGCCGGCGCTATCGTACACCGGTGCCCATGCCGTGCCAAAGAAACCATATTTATTAGAGTAATTAATCATGAATTCCGTTTCTTCACCTGCAAGTAGCTTAGGCAATTGTTCTCGCTCTTTATCGGAAATATCATTTTCTTTTTCTCCGATTAAAGTACCTTCTTCTGTGTCCCATATATATGTAAATTCATTTTCTCCGGGAACGAACACATAGATATACTCTATGTCAAACTCAGTCTTGAGTTTCTCCATTAAAACTTGTATGTCATTATAATGCTCATCCTTATCTTTGTTCTCCAGATATCCCTGTATTCTATCTCCTTCAATATGGGAACTCACGGTTCTTGCCACAGCGAAGGAAATCTCTCCAAACATATACACCTGGTTATCATAATAAATCTTACTCACCAATGCGCTAACGGCTATACTGATTACAAGAGCCAATAAAATAAGGGCTCCTATAAATCTACCCCTAAGTGTTTTCTTCTTGAGCTTCTTAGTTTTCGTCTCACTCATTGTCCTATTAGCATTCCCCTTCTAAATTTTAATACGGGTATTATACCATAAAAGGACTTCGAAGATAATCTTCGAAGCCCTTGAAATTACTCATCTTAGTAAAGATTACTCGATGATAGAAGCAACCTTACCTGAACCTACTGTACGTCCACCTTCACGAATAGCGAATGTAAGACCTTGCTCCATAGCGATTGGATGGATGAGCTCAATTGTCATCTCAATGTTATCACCGGGCATGCACATCTCTGTTCCGCTAGGAAGATTACATACACCTGTTACGTCAGTTGTTCTGAAGTAGAACTGAGGACGATAGTTGTTGAAGAAAGGAGTATGACGACCACCCTCGTCCTTAGTTAATACGTAAACCTGAGCTGTAAACTTAGTATGGCACTTAACAGAACCGGGTACTGCAAGAACCTGTCCTCTCTGAATCTCATCACGGTTAACACCACGAAGAAGAGCACCAATGTTATCACCTGCTTGAGCCTCATCAAGAAGCTTTCTGAACATCTCGATACCTGTAATAACTGTCTTCTTAACATCTTCCTTAACACCGATGATTTCAACTTCGTCGTTAAGATGAAGTGTACCACGCTCTACTCTACCTGTTGCAACAGTACCACGACCTGTGATTGTAAATACGTCCTCTACAGGCATAAGGAAAGGCTTATCTGTCTCACGTACAGGATCAGGAATAGTCTCATCAACTGTGTTCATGAGTTCCATGATAGCATCGCCCCACTCACCTGAAGGATCGTTAAGAGCCTCAAGTGCTGAACCTCTGATGAATGGACAATCATGGAATCCATACTCTTCAAGAATCTCTGTTACTTCCATCTCAACTAATTCGAGCATCTCTTCGTACTCTTCCTCAGTCTCACAGTCAGCCTTAACCATATCGCACTTATTCAAGAATACTACGATGTTAGGTACACCTACCTGACGAGAAAGAAGGATGTGCTCCTTAGTCTGAGCCATAACACCATCTGTAGCAGCAACAACGAGGATAGCACCATCCATCTGAGCTGCACCTGTAATCATGTTCTTAACGTAGTCAGCATGGCCCGGGCAGTCAACGTGAGCATAGTGACGCTTCTCTGTCTCATACTCAACGTGAGCTGTAGAAATTGTGATACCTCTCTCACGCTCTTCAGGAGCCTTATCGATGTTCTCAAAATCTACTGCTGCGTTACCTGATACTCTCTCAGCAAGAGTCTTAGTAATAGCAGCTGTTAATGTTGTCTTACCATGATCTACGTGACCAATTGTACCTATGTTACAATGTGGTTTAGTTCTTTCAAATTTCTCTTTAGCCATTTGTCTTCCTCCTTAAAAAAGCTATTATGAATATTACCTGCCTGCCCATACAGCAAGCATAGGCAATCGGTTAAAATTGATTATATAAAATTAAATCAATTTTTTCAACAGTAAATATTAATTATTTTTCTTTGTTATTAATCAACTTATCCTGTACTGACTTTGGTACCGGCTCATACTTCTCAAAGAACATTGAGTAGTTACCACGACCTTGGGTTCTTGAACGAAGATCTGTTGAATAACCAAACATTTCCGCAAGTGGTACAAATCCACGAACAATCTTACCACCACCGAGGTCATCCATACCTTCGATACGACCACGTCTTGCATTGATATCGCCGATAACATCACCCATATATTCTTCAGGCATTGTAACTTCAACCTTCATGATTGGCTCTAAAAGAACCGGCTCAGCCTTAGCCATAGCTTCCTTGAAGCACATAGAGCCTGCGATATGGAATGCCATCTCTGAAGAATCGACTTCATGATATGAACCATCATATACTGTCGCATGGATACCAAGTACAGGGAATCCGCATAAGATACCTGACTTAGCAGCTTCTTCAATACCTTCGCCGACAGCAGGAATATATTCCTTAGGAATGTTACCACCAACTACAGTAGATTCGAACTTGAATGTCTCTTCTGCGTTAGCATCCATTGGCTCGAATTTAACTTTACAGTGACCATATTGTCCACGACCACCTGACTGCTTTGCGTACTTGTATTCCTGATCAACAGGCTTGGTAAATGTCTCTTTGTATGCAACCTGTGGTGCACCTACGTTAGCTTCTACCTTGAACTCACGAAGAAGTCTGTCAACGATAATCTCTAAGTGTAGCTCACCCATTCCGGCGATAATTGTCTGACCCGTCTCAGAATCAGTATGTGCACGGAATGTAGGATCCTCCTCAGCAAGCTTAGCAAGTGCTTCACCCATCTTCTGCTGACCGGCCTTAGTCTTAGGCTCGATAGCAAGCTCGATAACGGGCTCAGGGAATTCCATAGATTCAAGTATAACAGGGTTTTGCTCATCACAAATTGTATCACCGGTTGATGTAACCTTAAATCCAACTGCGGCAGCTATATCACCTGAATATACCTTATCTAATTCTTCTCTCTTATTAGCATGCATCTGAAGGATACGACCAACTCTCTCCTTCTTGTTCTTAGTAGCATTAAGCACATAAGAACCCGAATTCATTGTTCCTGAATATACACGGAAGAATGCTAATTTACCAACGAATGGGTCTGTCATAATCTTAAATGCCAATGCAGAGAAAGGCTCTTCATCTGATGAATGTCTCTCTGTCTCATTTCCATCAAGATCAACACCCTTAATAGCAGGGATGTCAAGCGGTGAAGGCATAAATTCTACTATAGCATCAAGTAGCTTCTGCACGCCCTTATTACGATAAGCTGTACCACAGCATACAGGAACTGCCGTACATTCGCATGTTCCCTTACGGAGTGCTGCCTTAAGGTCGTCTACTGCAACCTCTTCACCCTCAAGATATTGCATCATAAGATCATCATCTAATTCACAAATCTTCTCAATTAATTCTGTACGATAGAGCTCAGCATCATCCTTCATATCATCAGGAATATCTGTGATAGAAATGTCCTCACCCTTCTCGTCATTATAGATATACGCTTTCATCTCGAACAAATCAATTATGCCCTTGAAGTCATCTTCCTTACCTATAGGAAGCTGAAGTACAATCGCATTTTTGCCGAGACGATCACGAATCTGATCAACCGCTGCATAGAAATTAGCACCTAGGATATCCATCTTATTGATAAATGCCATACGCGGTACGTTATAAGTGTCTGCCTGACGCCATACATTTTCTGACTGAGGCTCAACACCACCCTTAGCACAGAATACACCAACGGCTCCGTCTAATACACGAAGTGATCTCTCAACTTCAACTGTAAAGTCAACGTGACCCGGAGTATCAATAATATTGATACGATGCTCCTCTGCTCCTGCCTTGGGCTTATTATTCTCTTGGAGCGTCCAATGACAGGTTGTTGCTGCAGAAGTAATTGTTATACCTCTCTCCTGTTCCTGCTCCATCCAGTCCATTGTAGCAGAACCATCATGTGTCTCACCAATCTTATAGTTAACACCTGTATAGTATAGGATACGCTCTGTTGTTGTCGTCTTACCGGCATCAATATGAGCCATTATCCCGATATTCCTGGTTCTCTCTAACGGATAATCTCTTCCAGCCAAGATTGTTACCTCCTATATTAATTCGTGACAATATGCTTCGATGTAATAACAGATTAGAATCTGTAGTGTGCAAATGCCTTGTTAGACTCTGCCATCTTATGCATATCTTCTTTTCTCTTAACAGCTGCGCCTGTGTTATTAGCGGCATCCATAATCTCGTTAGCTAATCTCTCTTGCATTGTCTTCTCGCCTCTCTTGCGTGCGAAAAATGTAAGCCAACGAAGGCCTAATGCCTGACGACGCGCCGGGCGAACCTCGATAGGTACCTGATATGTAGCACCACCGATACGTCTAGCCTTAACTTCTAGCATCGGCATAACGTTGTTCATTGCCTCTTCGAACACATCTACTGCGTTCTTGCCTGTCTTTTCTTCTACTGTTGCAAATGCTCCATATACAATCTTCTGGGCGATACCCTTCTTACCATCAAGCATGATGTTGTTGATAAGCTTAGTAACTACAGTGCTGTTATATATAGGATCTGCTAACACTTCTCTTTTTTGAGTATGTCCTTTACGTGGCACGTTACTTCCCTCCTTAATCACTTAATTAAATCTTCGGTACTCACTTTATGGTGTTCGTGCTGATTTATTTTATGATGAAAATAAATTCAACATGTAACCTCATGCTCGTACTGAATGCTGTTATTCCACTTCATAGAATGACTGCATGTCGAGTGCCTTCATGCTTTGGCATGAACTAAACCGGCACGAGACTCATTGTTATTTAGAGTCCTTTGGCTTCTTAGCACCATACTTAGAACGAGCCTGCTTTCTATTAGCCACGCCTGCAGTATCAAGTGTACCTCTGATTACGTGATAACGAGTACCGGGTAAATCCTTAACTCTTCCACCACGAATAAGAACAACACTATGCTCTTGCAGGTTATGACCTTCGCCCGGAATGTAGCTTGTTACTTCGATTCCGTTGGAAAGACGAACTCTGGCAATCTTACGAAGTGCTGAGTTAGGCTTCTTAGGTGTAGCAGTCTTAACAGCTGTACATACACCACGCTTCTGCGGAGAAGGATTACTTGTCGGTCTCTTCTGAAGAGAATTGTAACCTCTCTGAAGTGCAGGAGAGTTAGACTTCTTCTGTGAAGTCGAACGGCCCTTTCTTACTAATTGGTTAAATGTTGGCATTATTTTCACCTCCTTTATACAAAAATTCTAGCATGCGACAGGGCGCACGCTAGAATATTATAGTCTCTTTGTGTTCAATTGTCAACAAGGAAATGCTCGCGTGTGTCAGGGGGACGTGTAGCATAAGACCACAATCCCTGCGAATGACACAGTGTTTCTAAGAGACCTTAACGGGTCTCGGTGCTTAGCGATTCATAAGCAAATAAAGCTTTAGTCCAGCGCTTCCTTCTTGGGCACTGATACCTTCTCATCGAAGCACGCAAACATTTTATCCATATCATCCTTATCCGGCTTCTTAGTAATAAGCGTTACGAGCGGAACGATAACAAGTCCGCCTACCATCGCAACAACACCGGAATTAATTGATGACTTGAAGATGAAGCCAAGCACAGGTCCCCAGCTCGATACATCAATTCCGACCATTGATACGATAAACTGGAACACTGCAAGTCCGCAGCCCCATACGAAGCACACGCCGACTGCTGCCTTTGATGTCTTCTTCCAGTATAATCCGTAAAGGAAGGGTGCAAGGAATGCTCCGGCGAGCGCTCCCCATGATACTCCCATCATCTGTGCGATAAATGTAAGTCCCGGGAAGGAATCCTTAACAATAGCTATTACAGCCGATGCTGCTATGAAGAACACAAGCAATACTCTCATAATACCAACCTGCTTCTTTTCCGTAAGCTCCTTCTTGCATAAGGGCTTAATTACATCCAGTGTAAATGTTGAGCTTGACGTAAGTACCAGCGAAGATAACGTAGACATAGACGCTGAAAGCACAAGCACAATTACAATCGCAATTATTATACCGGGAAGTGTACTAAGCATTGAAGGAATAATTGAATCAAAAAGCGGCTTTCCGTCAGACTTATACTGTATCTTATCAGCATACAATCTTCCGAAGCCTCCGAGGAAATAGCATCCTCCCGCTACAACAATTGCAAATATTGTAGAAATAGTTGTTCCCTTCTGAATATCCTTCTCACTCTTAATCGCATAGAACTTACCAACCATCTGTGGCAGTCCCCATGTACCGAGAGATGTAAGAAGTATAACGAAAAGTAAAGACAACGGATCGGGACCTAAGAACGATGAATATGCTCCGGCGCTCCAGCCTTCTGCCGGAACCTCTGCGAGCCTCTTACTTGCCTCGACTATGCCTCCATTATCACTGACAACCGCAACAATTACAGCAATAATACCGATAAGCATAATTATTCCCTGTATAAAATCGTTAATAGCCGTAGCCATATATCCGCCAAACACAACATAGATGCCGGTAAGCACAGCCATAACAACAATGATTACCCAATACGGAACAGAAAATGCCATACCAAACAAGCTGGATAAACCATTATATAATGAAGCAGTATACGGAATTAAAAATATAAATACGATTATCGCCGCTGCAACCTTAAGCGCTTTAGAATTATATCTCTTCTCGAAATAGTCAGGCATTGTCTTAGAATCAAGCCTCTGTGTCATAATTCTTGTACGACGACCAAGCACCCTCCAAGCAAGTAGCGAACCGATTAGTGCATTGCCAAGTCCTGCCCATGTAGATGCAAGTCCGAAATTCCATCCGAACTGTCCCGCATAACCTACAAAGATAACCGCCGAGAAATAAGATGTACCGAACGCAAATGCAGTAAGCCACGGACCTACCGCTCTACCGCCTAATACGAATCCGTTAACGTCGGTTGCATTCTTACGAGTAACAAAGCCGACCGCAATCATAATGGCAAAGAATACCACCAAAAAAATTGAACATAAAATAATTGTCATAACCTTTTCCCTCTTTTCCCTAAATATTTTGTCTTATTTCCATTGGACTAACACCATTATCCTCTGCAAGCCTTGCAATATCATCATATTCTATCTTGCTTCTCTTAACACCGTAGCCCTCTACTTCCTTGATGCGTACATCACCGTACTTAGTATGCATAATCGTCTGCTGCCTATCAAGCACATATCGTTCACATATCGTCTCGCGTACACCTATAGTGGTAGTATATTTGAACAAGTCTCTGACCATCCTATCACGCATGTTGTCGTGACATAATACCGTAAGCAACGACGCCGGACGGCCTTTCTTCATATATATAGGAGTGGTAAATGCGTCATCAGCGCCATCCTTAAATAGCTTATCAACTGCATAGCCGATGTCTTCAGCTGTCATATCATCTATGTTACACTTCAGTTCTATTATTGCATCTTGGCCATTATTCTCGATAACCGGTTCACCCAAGAACACTCTTACCGCATTGAGAGCTTCAAATTCCTTCGTTCCGAATCCGATTCCTATACCCTCTACATTCATAACAGGCATGCTACCGAATTCATCTGCAAAATATCTTATTACTGCTGCTCCTGTGGGCGTACATAATTCTCCTTTGCTCCTCTCATCCGAATACATCGGAATATTCTGAAGCAACAGAGCTGTTGCGGGCGTGGGTACGGGTAGCGTGCCGTGTGCACATTTCACATAACCCGACCCCACATTAATCGGGGATACAACCACCTTATCGGGACACAGCATATCCATAAGAATACATACACTGACGACATCTGCTATTGCATCCATCGTTCCGACCTCGTGGAAATGTATATCCGTAACGGTAGTACCATGCACCTTACTCTCGGCTTCTGCGATTAAGTTATATACTGAGACTGCATCCGCCTTTACTTTATCTGAGAGATTAAGACCGTTAATTATAGTCTCTATATCATTTATCTTTCTTAACGTAGTGTGCCGAGCCTCATTATGATAGCCTTCACCCTCAGCTTCTCCGTCAATCAACACATTTACCTTATTACCTGTTATGCCTTGCTTGACAGTCTCTTCATGCACTACCTCAACACCCGATAGTCCAAGCGAATTAACCTTATCCAAGAACCTGCTTCGTTCGCCTTCGTTAAGTAATCCCAAAAGTGCAGCCGTAAGCATATCACCGGCTGCACCCATTTTACATTCTATGTATAAACTTTTCATCCGAATTATACTCCTATATGATTAATCATATTCGCCTGATAGCCGGCTCCGAAGCCGTTATCAATGTTAACGACACTTACCCCACCGGCGCAAGAGTTAAGCATTGATAAAAGTGCCGATAGTCCATCAAATGAAGCTCCATAGCCAACACTTGTCGGAACAGCAATAACCGGACAATCTGCCATTCCCGCTATCACACTTGCCAAGGCTCCTTCCATTCCCGCTATTGCAATAATAACGGTAGCCGTCATTATATCGTCCATATTATGTAGAAGTCTGTGAAGTCCGGCCACACCAACATCATATAGCCTTGTAACTTCACTGCCTAAGGCTTCCGCTGTAAATGCTGCTTCTTCCGCAACACCTATATCACTTGTACCACCGGTAGCTATAACAATTTTACCTACTCCCGTAGGCGCAGGCATTGTTCCTATAAGAACAGCATTTGCCTGCTCATTATATTGTAGTTCATAAGCTTCCTCAAGCGATTGGACCTTATCCCTCGAAATCCTCGTTATTAATATGCACTCCTGTCCGGCTTCCTTCAACCTATCACAGATACCCATAATCTGCTCAGCACTCTTGCCTTCTCCGAACACAACCTCCGCATAGCCTTGACGAAGGTGCCTGTGCGTATCGAGCTTGGCATAATCTATATCGATAAACGGTTCCTTCTTAAGCATAAGGACCGCATCATCTACAGATATCTTATTTGAAGCTACATCCTCCAGTATCCTATGAATATCCATTTAAAATCTCTTTTCTTCTTGTATATCCGTAACATCAGCAATGAATATGTAGAATACGAATTCCTTACCGTTGAATATTTTACATCCGACATCAATGGCATCTCTCACTTCTCCGTCGGCTCTCTTAATCCTATAGCCAACGTAGTCCACACCATCATCTACGCTATTCTGTTGCCTAACAATCTCTGCCTCTACCTTGTCGATATCATCGGGATGAACCAGGGTCTTAAACGAACCGCCCACATGCTCCATGAATTCATCCTTAGTCTTACAGCCAAATATCTCCAATGTGGTGTTATCAACATATAATATATCTTCATTGCCGTATACCTTGTATACGAAGCTTCCGCATTTACAGCCAAGCTTAATGTACTTATCCTTGAATGTCTCTACCTTGTCGAAATTAACATAGTAATTCTTGAATTTAAGTACATTATTAACTGTCCTAAACACTTTCTCAATATCGAAGGGCTTAGCAATGTGCGCGTTCATTCCCGACATTATTGCCTTATGCTTATCCTCGTCAAATGCGTTAGCGGTAACGGCAATTATCGGAATGCCTGCCTTCTTCTCATCATCAAATTCTCGAATTAGCTTCGCTGCCTCATAGCCGTCAAGCTTCGGCATCTGGATATCCATAAATACAACATCAAAATGATTCGTCGGTCTATTCTTAAGAATCGCTATGCATTCTGCTCCGTCACAAGCTCTCTCAACCTCAAAGCCCTCATCCTCCAAGAGTTCAGTTGCAATTTCGGCGTTAAGGTCATTATCCTCCGCAAGAAGAATACGTTTGCCCCTAAGCTTGCTCATGTCTAATTCATCTGCGCCTCCGTAGGCTTCAACGTCATCATCCGCTATCCTATGAAGAACGGTAATTGATATCTTCGTGCCCTTTCCAAGCTTACTGTCAATATTAATGGTTCCACCCATAAGATTAACGAGGTTTTTAGATATTGCAAGACCCAAGCCTGTACCTGATACGTTAACCGTCTCTGCGGTCCTCTCTCTTGAGAACACATCATAGACATGATCCAAGAATTCCTTGGACATACCGATACCGTTATCCTCTATAAATGTATTAAGATAGCACTCCTCGGGAGTGGGACCCTGTTCCTCGGTTACTTTGACCTTGATTGTTCCTCCCTCAGGAGTATACTTTACAGCGTTACTGATAAGATTCATCATAACTTCTTCCGCATGGGTTCTATCCATATAGATTAAGTTATGCTTAACATCACTTGTATACGTCAAGGTAAGCTTATTCTTCTCTATATTATCTTGGAACATAGTAAGAATTCTTTGGTAGAATTCCGGTACATCTGTAGGCTTTCTGGTAACATCTATCTGATTATTCTCAATCTTCGCCATCTCAAGTACGCTGTTAAGAATATCCAATAGACTTTGACCGGAAGACCTAATATTATTAAGATATTTATTAAGCAGCTCTTTGTCATCCTGTTTCTTAATTGCAAGCTCCGTAAAGCCGATAATGGCATTCATTGGCGTACGTATATCATGACTCATATTGAATAAGAAATTGGACTTGGCTTGATTGGCCTCTTCAGCCTGTTCCATTTCACTACGAATCATCTTATCAACATCACGAAATGCGCATACAAAGAAAAGCTTGCCCGTGTCATGTACAATTCTTGTAAAACAAATCTGGAAATAGCTCTTAGAGCCATCTACATTATTACGCAGATAATTAATAGGATAAAGCTCACCCTCCTTAACCCTGGTTATAAGATTACCGAAGGATACTTCCTTCCTAACTCTCTCTTTATCAACATCATCTACATGCTTATCAATATAATTATCAAACATTCTCTCGTAAGAATCATATTGTAGGCCTTCTGTTATTACAGAGCCCGTTGTACCTTTATCTTCATTCTGTTGAATCAAGGTCATCTTATGAGATCTTGCGCTTATGTACCATACAGAAGTAAATTCACGAGACAAAACATCTATAAGATGCTTTTGTCTCTCAGCAATCTTATCATTGGTAATGTCATGAACTACACCAATCACTTCATTAGGCGAACCGTCCTTATTGAAGAACTTCTTACATATGGTACGAATCCAAATAATAGAGCCGTCTCTTCTGTTAACCCTATACTCCTCTTCGAATATCTTATCCGGATCGTTGGTGTGCTCTACCTTGTAAATGTGCTTCTCCAGCTTAACTATGTCATCAGGATATACTACTGAAAAAAGCGCTTCTTTCGTATTGGGAAAATCTTCCTCCGAATTATATCCCAGCATATGTCTGAATTCATCCGAGAAAAAAATTCTTCTTGCCTCACCTCTCTCATTATATACAGCCTGCCACCTAGCTGCTCCCATAATCTGATATGCCGCATCCACAAGCTCACTCTTGACAGCCCTCTCTATATAATCCAGAGCAATCTTATCATCAATCATATTACCGCCCGAATGAATACCGGAAATATCAATTACAGAGCCGTGCATAATATTAGGTCTGCCCTTCGGCGTCTCGATAAACTTACCGGTGGCATTAACAAGGACATACTCACCCTGCTTATTCAAAATTCTATATTCAACATCATATCTGTCTGTGACACGCGTTCCCGCATCAATCGCACCCTGAAGCATTATCTTAACATCATCAGGATGAATGTGTTCTATTAACGCCTCCAGTGTGTCCGGGAATTCTTCATGAGTATACCCGAGCATATCAAGCATCTCATCGGAATAATATATATTCTCAATTCTTCCGTTATCCTTTAGCTCCTCGTACCACGTACCTGATTTAATTATGATATCATTCTTCTTATCAATCATAAAACCCTCATATATCTATCAACTTGATATGTTATTGTTCCCCGATTGTTAGAACCTTTTAGATTATACCACAAAAATAGCATGTTTGATAAGTATTTAACACTATTAATTATAATAAGTTGCTTTTTTAATTTTTCTTCGGTATACTTTTATAGCAGACTTATTATAGCTTTGGAGTAAATGTATGGAAAAACCATCAGTCAAAAAGAAAAAACGTTGGTCACCAAAAGTGCAAACTCTTACGTATGTTGCGCTATCAACCGCAATCACCTGTATAATCGGACCACTGTCTATTGTGATACCGATTAGCCCCGTGCCGATTTCGCTTACAATCCTTGCCATATACATATCAGTTTATGCAATAGGATTAAAACGAAGCTTGGCGTCATTATTTTTATACTTTCTGATAGGATTTGTCGGTCTTCCCGTTTTTTCAAATTTTAAAGGCGGATTCCAGGTATTAATCGGTCCGACAGGCGGATACATAATCGGATTTATATTCGTTGTTATTTGTACGGGAATATTTATCGAACGATTCGAAAGCAAAGTATATATGCATGTAATCGGAATGATACTCGGAACAATTCTTTGTTATATCGCCGGAACGGCCTGGCTCGCATACCAGGGCAACATGACATTTCTCGAAGCACTGTTCGCGGGAGTTATTCCGTTCATATGGGCAGATGCAATTAAAATTATTATAGCGGCTATCGTTGGTCCAAAGCTTAGACGTGCACTTAAAAAAATATAGCGTGACAGAAAAACTCCCTATCACGCTATCCTCTTTAAAATGTGTCACCGGACACGTCCCCCCTGACACACTATCTGTTATCTACTACTTCCGGATTCATGTCATGATGCGACAATCTCTCCCATGCAAGCTCTTCCCATTTAGTACCGGACATGCCGTAATTGCAATACGGATCGATTGAGATTCCACCTCTCGGAAGGAATCTACCGAGCACTTCGATATATTTAGGTTCCATCAGCTTGATTAAATCCTTCATTATTGTATTAACACAATCCTCGTGAAAATCACCCTTGTTCCTATAAGATAATAAATACAGCTTAAGACTTTTGCTCTCTACCATTCGTTCATTCGGCACATAGGAAATCGTAATTGTTGCAAAGTCAGGCTGACCCGTAATAGGACATAACGATGTGAATTCCGGACAATTGAATTTAACAAAATAATCATTATCCTTATGCTTATTCTCAAATGTCTCTAATATATCAGGATTATATTCATTGTCATACTTGACTCCCTTGTTGCCAAGTAATGTAAGCTCTTCTCTGTCTCTCATAATATGCAATCCTCACCGCGACAGGGGGACGGGTTCCTTGTCGCGCTTTTCTTTAGATAGTACTATTCTCGCGACAAGGAACCCGTCCCCCTGTCGCAGGATCTGTGACACCGTTAAGCTCGAACGCTTTCGCTCTATCGATACATGTGCCGCATTTACCACAAGGCTTGTCGCCGCCCTCATAACACGACCAAGTCAGTTCATAGGGTACACCAAGTTCAAGTCCTCTCCCCACAACATCAGCCTTGTTCATATTAACAAACGGTGCTTCTATCTTAACCTGATGACCGCTTCCTTCATAAATGGCGGTATTCATTGCATTATTAAATACATCTGAACAATCCGGATAAGCGAACCCTGCGGCATCATCTGAATGCACACCGTAGTAAATCACTTCACAACCCTTACTGATTGCAATTCCCGCAGCTATCGACAAGAATATTCCGTTACGAAACGGCACATAAGTACTTACAGGCGTTTCACCGCCGGTCTTTTTTATCTGCTCATCATAGCTTTCCTTGGGGATAGTGTCATCTGAATGCTTTAATAATGAACTATTGCTATACTTGAATATATTAGATATGTCTGTCTCAATGTGCTTAACATCATAATGCTTTGCAACTGCCCTCGCAGACTCTAATTCCTTCGTGTGCGTCTGACCGTATGTTATCGATAATGATATTACATTATCATGTCCGTTTAATCGGACAGCTTCTGCAAGTGCTGTGGTTGAATCTATTCCTCCACTGGATAATACAAGTACTTTCATTGACGCCTCTCAAGCGCGACAGGGGGACGGGTCCCTTGTCGCGCACGAGTTAATTACCACAATTCCCGCGACAAGGAACCCGTCCCCCTGTCGCGCTTTACCTCACATATATCTGCAGTGACGGGTCTGTCTTGAATTCGCCCCTTAGCTCTGCTGTAAATGTCTTAGTGTTATTCTTCTTAATCCCCCTGGCATTAACGCAGCTGTGACAGCCTTCGATTGTTACCGCTACATTATCCGTATCAACTATCTCGCTGATTATATCAGCTATATCCTTGCCGATTCGCTCTTGCAATTGAAGACGACGAGCCGCCATATCACACACTCTCGCAATCTTAGATAAGCCGATCACTTTGCCATTGGGAATATACGCAACATTAACCTTCATATCATACATAAGCGCAAGATGGTGCTCACAATACGAGAATATATCAATATTACGCATCACAATAACACGTCCAATCATGTTATCCGTAACATCTTCCAGTGATTCTTCAAATGTCTTATTGAACATCTCAGCAATCTCATGATTGGTATAATTCATACCTTCAAACACTTCTTCATACATCTTGGCCACTCTTGCCGGAGTATCAACAAGCCCTTCACGAGTAGGGTCGTCACCTATTGCTTCGATTATTCCTCTGATATGTTCTTCAATTGCCTTTGTATCTATCATTGTAGTTCCTCTTTTAAACGCCCCTTTGGTCAGGCTCCCATATAACCTTATGCATCTGAAGCTGAAGCCTTACATTGTTCAGCTCATGCTCCTTCATAAATTCGACAATTTCCTCGGGCTCTATATTACCATAAATCGGACTATAATACACGAAACACTTGTCAGTCAAATGATATGAATAAATTATCTCAAGCGAGCGATTCAAATCATCCCTTGAACCCACTACGAATTTGACTGTGTCATCCTTCATTAAATACATAAAATTATCCGTAAGCATTAATTCTTCCATGCCACTTGACGGAAGCTTGTAATCCATCGTATAACTCACACCGTCAGCAGGAAGCTTACTAATATCAACTGCACCGTTAGTCTCTACTTCAACCGATAAATCATCATCTTGAATTAACATTTCCAATAAATCTGAAATATCGGATTGCAATAGGGGTTCTCCACCCGTAAGCGTAACATTTCTTATATGGGTAGACTTAATGTAGTTATATACTTGCGTCGGCGACATCTCTTGATAAGCAACATCCTGCTCATTGGCCCAAGCCGTATCGCAATAGCTACAGTTAAGATTGCAGCCTGCGAAGCGAACAAAAACAGCAAGCTCGCCGGCCTTAACACCCTCACCGTTAATACTGACAAATGTCTCTACAACCTTCACTATCTACCTCACTAATGTAGTGCCCCCTCATTACATTCGGTGGCAAGTCGGTAAATGCGATTATAATTTGTGACTGCGTTACAAACGCATTTACCTCTCATAAATCGCGCAATTGTTAGGTGTCTCATAAATCTCGATACGATGTATGTCGTATCCCCTATCCTTAAGCTTGTCAAAGAAATGCTTAGCAAGATTCTCCGCTGTAGGTCTAAAAGAAAGCTCTCTAAGCTTAAAGCCTTCTTCGGATAAAGCCTCAATTGTCTTAGCCTTAAGCGAGCCGGTCTCATACATTAAAATATGATCATAATCATCGCACATGGCACGTAAATCCTCTTTGAGAAATGAGAAATCCATAACCATGCCCTTGCTATGACCCGATTCAACCAGCTTTTCGCCTTGCACCTCTGCAATGACTCTCCATCTATGTCCATGTATGTTAGCACATTTACCATCATATTCATATAGGAAATGTACCGCATCAAAGTGCGCTTCTGTCCTAAGATAATACATATCGCCCCCCTGTCTTCACATTATACACCTAAGTAGTTACTGTCTGTCAAGTTCATGACTTAGGCTGAAGCGGTCTACCTGTCGCGATGAGTAAAGTGGCGCTTTCCGCTTGCGTAATCTGTTACTATATTACCATTACCTTGTATTATGTACTTGTATGTTACAAGACCATCAAGTCCGACAGGTCCTCTTGCATGAAGCTTACCCGTACTGATTCCTACTTCTGCTCCAAAGCCGTATCTGTATCCGTCAGCAAATCTGGTAGAGCAATTAACATATACTCCTGCACTATCTACCATCTGTGTAAAGCGATTAGCGGTCAGTTCATTAGTAGTGATAATTGCATCTGTATGATGTGATCCGAAGTAGTTAATGTGCTCTATTGCTTCATCAACATCTTCAACTATCTTAAGCGATATCTCATAATCGTTATATTCCTTGGCAAATGAATCATCCGTCATAAGACCGATATCTTGCCCTGCTATATCTTGCACCTCTTTAGTTCCATTGATACGAACATTTTCTTTTCTTAACATTTCACATAAGGCAGTAGCAAATGTGTCAGCAATCTTACGGTTAATCAAAACGGTCTCAACTGCATTACACGCTGCTGCATATTGCTTCTTAGCATCAAGAATTACCTTCAGTGCCAAATCAGTATCAGCCTCATCATCTACATAAATGTGACAGATGCCGCTTGAATGACCCATAACAGGAATCTTGGTGTTATCCATAATGTACTTAACAAATTTGTTAGAGCCACGAGGAATGAGCAGGTCCACTTCGCCGTCACATTTTAAAAGTTCATCAATCTCGTTATGCGCCGTAACTTGAAGAAGACAGTCACCGGGAAGCCCGGCTTCAATTACACAATCCTTAATGATATCAAAAAGCACCTTGTTAGTATTGGCTGTCTCCTTGCCGCCCTTAAGCACTGCGCAATTACCGCTCTTAATACAAAGCGATGCAACCTGAATAAGCGCATCCGGACGCGCTTCGAATATCACGCCGATAACGCCGATTGGCACACTTATCTTAGTCATGATGAGATCATCATCAAGCTCTCTCTCCATTAAAACCTTGCCGATTGG
>CAJOIL010000002.1:34337-60917 GCA_905234525.1 uncultured Lachnospiraceae bacterium
CCGCTAATGCTGTCCGATAATTTGGACACATCATACTTTAGTCGCTTAACAATAGACTCGGCAATACTATTGCTCTTCGCATACTCAAGGTCCTTGGCATTCGCCTCGAATATCTTATCCTTATTATCCTCAAGTGCCTTAGCAATCAGCGCCAATGCTTCATTGCGTTGCGCAATAGATGATGCCGCAAGGGACGGCGCAACCATCTTCATCTTCTTAGCTTCTATTGCTACTTCCATAATCTATGTCCTCCTATTACCTTCGGAAAATATTATTAATAATATAATCAACTGTTATATTTGTCGACACCATAAAGTCTAAACGCCATTAAGTTAATCATCATTAAATATACAAAAAAAATAAATCATGAACAGTATTATACCACAACAAATGTGAATATTAAACGACGCAAGAGACCAATTGTGGTATAATAGCTATCATAGATTATAAATTTATAAAAGAGGAGGAAACAACGATGGATGTTTTTCAAGGAAACACCTTCTACTTTGATTGGGAGGTTGCAGCTCAAGCATGGCTTAACAACTCTATTGCGGACAACAAAATATTAACAGAGATTGTTTCGTTTTTTACAATGTTCGGCGAAGAGCTTGTCCTTATTGCCGTATTAGGATTCCTATATTGGTGCTACGACAAGAAATTCGGTAAATTCGTAGGAACCAATATACTTGTAGGTCTTGTTCTTCTTCCCATGCTTAAGAACATCTTCTTCAGAAGGAGGCCGTATTTTGACCATGAATCTATTAAGATACTAAAGCCTGTTGACTCGTCAGCTGATATATATGATATTAGCGCTCAAGGATATTCATTCCCAAGCGGTCACTCAACCAATTCAGCTATTCTCTACGGATCACTTCCGATGTATAAAAAGGGCAACAAGGTTCTTTTGGTTCTGGCTTTTGTTATCCCTTTCCTTGTCGGATTATCCCGTGTAATGCTGGGTGCTCACTATATTACAGATGTACTCTGCGGTTGGGCTTTCGGTGCATTAATAATGTTTGTAATGTCATATCTTCAGACTCATGTCAAAAATGAAGATTTATTGCACTTAATAATCGCCATTTTATGTGTGCCGGGATTTTTCTATTGCCAGACAACAGATTACTTTTCCGGATATGGTATGATGATAGGTTACTTCCTTGCATGCCCGTTCGAAAGGAAATTTGTTAAATTCAAAGAAACAAGAAGTGTTATTCGTACAATACTCAGAGTTGTCGGTGGCGGTGCAATTTATTTCGGACTTAATACTCTACTTAAATTACCGTTTTCATCAGACTTCTTAAGCGAAGCGTCAATGGCTTCATTTATTGTACGTGCCGCTCGTTATTGCATTATTGTATTTATTCTAATCGGTATATATCCGCTTTTATTTGACAGAATCGGTAAGAAGAAGGAAGAAAAAACAGAGGAGGCAAAAGCTGAAGATGCATCTGAAAACGCATTTGAAGGTGTTGCTGAAAACGTATCTAAAGAAGCATCAAACTAATACTCTACTAACACAAAAAAGCCCGGACTCCGTTATCAAACGGCAGCCCGGGCTTTCGCTTTGTCATTAATCAATCTTAAAGCTACTGATTGATTTTGTAATTTCTTTTGCGGAATTAGATACGTTATTGGATGTATCATCCAAATCCTTGGATTGTTCCGCAACATGTCGGGCACTATTGGTAAGCTCTCCAACAGATGAAGATACCTCCTGTGCCGAAGCTGACTGTTCTTCGCTGATAGCCGCAACAGAGCTTGCAACATCATTGACAGAATTCATCATCTCTATCATTTCATCCATATTCTTACCCGTCACATCAAGGTCCTCGAATATCTGTTCAAATGTTGATTCCGCGGTGGCAACAGCTTCAACACTACTGTTAATCTCGCGCATATTGGAATCTGACTTCTGTGAAAGCTCTGAGATTTGATGTGTTATCTCTTGAATTATCTGTGAAATCTCAGTTGTCGCATTGGAACTATCCGTAGCAAGTGTTCCGATCTCACCGGCAACAACAGCAAAGCCTTTACCTGCCTCTCCCGCACGAGCAGCTTCAATTGAAGCGTTAAGTGACAAAAGATTAGTCTGTTCAGAGATTGAATTAATCATCTCTATAATCTTATTAATCTTCTCTGCTGATTCTCCCACAGCCTCAACAACATCATTCATACCTGTCATCGAATCAGAGATGTGTGTCATATTCTGTGCAACGGTTTGCATATCTTGCTGTCCGATCTTTGCCTTATCAACCAATGAACTCATTGTCTCATTGGCTTGGTTACCGCGCTCTGTAAGCTCACTGACTGATTGCGCTAAAGTTGTAGCATTCTGTGCAAGCTCCTCAACGGCATGATTCATTCCTTCCATAATGCTTGCGATAGAATCCATATTGTTAGACTGCTCATTAGCTTCCTTGTTAAGTATCTCAGAAGCATCCCTACTTGTTATAACATCCTCTTCAAGCTTCTCAGTGCTACTTTGGATGGCATGAATGGCATCCTTCATCTTCTCAACGTAGGTCCTCATCTCACCTTGGATCAGACCTATCTCGTTATCCTTACTCTTCTTAATATCAACAGTAAAGTTACCGTTAGATACTTCTGTAATCTGGTCTGCCAGCTTATTAACAGGCTGTGTAACAACCTTATGAACAATTATAATTAATACTCCGCCAAGAAGTATTATTACAACCAGCATAACAATTATACCGAATATCTGTATCTTCGTAGCGTCAGACATAATAACCGACTCTGATATTGATGATACAAGCATCCAATTAGTTGCGGGAACCATTGATGCCGCAACATATAATGAACCCTGTCCTTCTACATCAATAACCTTAGGTGTACTAATCGCATTTTCATCTGAATAGTACTCCTTAAGCGTCACAAGACCGGGATCATTAATTTCCGATATCTTCTTGCCGTTATAGGTAGCATCCGGGAAGGATAGAACATAGTCTCCCGTGAAGAGCATAGTATTGCCCTCTCCCATTGGCTTATATTCCGAAACCTTCTTAATAATAGGTGTCAAGAACACATCCAGACCCATAACACCCGTCTTACCGCTCGGTGTTGTAATTTTCCTTGAAAATGTAACACAAAGATTGCCTGATGCCTCATCAACATACGGCTCGGAGCAGGTCAATGTATCATAATTCATGCCTGCCTTATACCAGCTTCTTGTTGTTGCATCAAAATCAGCCTTGGGAACATATCCGTTAGAGAACACAGTTGATTTATCAGACCATCCGATATATAAAACCGGTTCCATTGATTGGTCAAATGTATTAGCTGTCTTAATCAATTCCTCAATCTGTGCTTCGGATAATTGTACAGAATTAAGGGTTGTCGCAATCTGATTGGCGTAATCTACCACATCTTGAACATCAAGCGCCAAATCTCTGGCATTTGACTCGGTACAATCCCTTAGATCGGTAGTTGCCAATTTTTGTATACTGCTGCGACTTTGCAGTGTAGTAAATACAATGATACCGATAATGGCTACAGCCGTAATCGGAATAAGAACCTTAAGAAGCGAGCCTGCTACACTTTTCTTGGTACGCTTCTTCGTATTAGTATTACCATTCGCCATAATAACCTCCCAAAATATGATAATATATTTGTTCTTACGAACTTATCAATCCTTTAAAATTGTATCAGTTATAGTACACATTTGCAAGAATTATTAATGCGCGACAGGGGGACGGGTTCCTTGTCGCGTTTGTACCAAAAATTATAGCTTCCGCGACAAGGCGCGACAGGGGGACGGGTTCCTTGTCGCGCACATTGTAAATTAATTCTATTACCGCGACAAGGAACCCGTCCCCCTGTCGCGCAGTCTCCTGTTATAATACATTTCTTCCAATCGTCTAAGTAACTCTGTTAGGAATCTCATAACCGTAAACTCTGCGATTGCAAATACAACACAAAGCACCGCTGCCTGATTGGAAATACGACCCATATCAAATATTCCCGAGAAGAGGTTACCTACCACTATAAATCCCACAATACATAATGCAATTATTGCAAGTCTTCTCTTAGTTATCGGCTTACAAATCTGCCATAGAATAATAAATCCGACTACAGACAACAGATATGTTGATGCCGTTCCGATATCGGCACTGTCAATATTGAATAAATCTCCAAAGAGCACGAGTGCACCAATCGCAACAAATGATGTTAGTGCGGCGGGAATTGCGTCTACAAGTACTCGTACTATGAATTTACCCTTCTGTTTATTCTCGTTATTCTCTAATGCTAACAGGAACGCCGGTATACCGATGTTAAATCCGGATATAAGCGACACTTGATTGGGCATAAGCGGATATGTAATTGTTCCGATAATAGAAAAAAGTGCCAAAAGCAATGAAAATATATTCTTATATAAAAACAATGTAGCAGAACGCGTAATGTTATTAATATTACGTCTTCCTTCTCCCACAACCTCTTGCATATGTGAGAAATCGGAATCCATAAGCACAACCTGTGCCGCCTGCCTTGCAGCATCAGACCCCGCACCCATTGCAATTGAACAATCGGCTTCCTTCATGGCAAGAATATCATTAACACCATCACCTGTCATGGCACATTTCTTACCATTAGCCTTAATCGCCTGAATAATTTCCTTCTTCTGCTCCGGCTTAACTCTTCCGAATACAGTATATTTTTCAACTGCTTCTTCTATATCAGCTGTCGACTCAAGCGTCGATGCATCAACATAATTCTCGGCACCTTCAATATGTGCTTCCTCTGCCACTCTTGAAACCGTAAGCGGTGTGTCTCCGGAAATAACCTTTATCTCAACACCTTGAGTAGCAAAATAATCAAATGTCTCAACTGCAGTATCACGAATCTCATTATGAATGGCAACAAATAAAATAGGCTTCATATTACCTTCTGTACCTTCAACAAATGCCAGTACACGAAGTCCTTTACCTGTACGCTGTTCTATTGCTTCCTTATTGTCATCCATTTGCTCACTTGACAACAAAAATTCAGGTGCACCAAGTCTGTAGGTCTTATCCTTAGTTATAACCTGAGAATACTTTTCCTTAGAGCTAAAGGGCATAACCTCTTCAGCCTCAATCGGCTTAGCTTCCGCAAAATAATTCTGCATTGCGAGCATCGTAATATTATTATCGGGAACAGTTCTTACATATGAAGAAATAAGCTCCTTCGCTTTAACCAAATCATCTTCTAACTCTCCATTGGCGCTGAAGGTCTCCTTAACATTCATCTCATTACTTGTAATCGTTCCCGTCTTATCAACACAAAGCACATCAACTCTTGCAAGCGTCTCTATACTTCTCATATCATGGAACATAACCTGCTTCTGTGCCAATCGCATAGCAGAAAGCGCAAGCGCAATCGTAACAAGTAAGTACAAGCCTTCCGGAATCATACCAACAACCGCTCCAACCATAGATATGGTTGATGATGAAAAGTCATTGCCATTCACATAAACACCTTGATACACAAGTGCTAAACCAACAGGAATAATCACAACACCGGCAACCTTGATAATCCACTCTATACTGTTAACCATTTCAGACTTCTTGTCTTTGGCTTCCTTGGCTTTCTTGGTAAGCTTTGCTGCATATGAATCATCACCTACAGCAGTAAGCTCCGCCACAATACTTCCGGCTGTCAAAAAGCTTCCCGACTTAAGCTCGCTTCCTTGCGATTTTAAAATCTCATCCTCTTCACCGGTTAAGAGTGATTCATTAGCTGCTGCTTCGCCCATCACAACAACAGCATCCGCCGGAATCTGACTACCACTTTCAAGTCGTATATAATCTCCAAGCACAAGCTCATCCGACTTAACCGTTATATCAACACCGTCTCTTATGACCGTATATTCGGACACATCTAAAAGAGCTAATTCATCTAATACCTTCTTAGCACGTAGCTGCTGAATAATTCCGATTATTGCATTAGCAATTACAACAGGCAGAAATGTTAAGCTCTTAATACTTCCCGAAAGCACAACAAGCACTGCCAATACGGCAAATATCAAGTTGAAGTATGTAAATACATTCTTAAAAATAATATGACCAACACTGTTACTCTTGTCGGGAGAAAGAGCGTTAGTCTTGCCCTCGGCTCTTCGTTTAGCCACTTCTTCAGTTGTAAGTCCGTTAAGCTGTGAATCCAATTTATTCTCCTTCAATTATCTGTTCATATTTGAGTGCAGTTGCATCATTAACGTCTGATTCATTAATTACGACAAATGTTCCTCCGGCTTTCATAACCTTGTAAACTTCAGAAAATCTCTTCTTAAATCCCATAGTTTACATCTTTCAAAAAATGTCAGTGCAATATACACTGACATTTTACAATAATTATTTTGCTTAGTCTATTAGTTATTGCCTGCTTTTACCTTATCGAACACATCTGTAATCTCCTTCTCGGGCGGTGCGGTAATGAGCGATATCACAACAATTAAAATTGCACTTACAATAAATGCGGGAAGAAGTTCATACAAATCCCATACACCACCGAGCGGCCTTACCAAATATTTCCAAACAAATACCATTATAAGTCCGGATAGCATGCCGGCAAGCGCTCCCCATTTGTTGGTTCTGCGCCAGAACAATGCGAAAAGCATAATCGGTCCGAAGGTTGCACCGAAGCCTGCCCACGCAAAGCTTACAATTTTAAATACAGAGCTCTCCGGATCCCATGCAATAACAACACCGATTACAGCAATAATAACAACAGTAATTCTTGCGATAAGAAGCTTCTTCTTATCAGATAAGTTAACCTTAAGCGCATCTACTATTAAGTTCTGTGACACACTTGAGCTTGCGGCAAGAAGCTGTGAATCGGAGGTTGACATTGTACACGCTAATATACCCGATAATATTACACCGGCAACAAGTGCAGCAATAACTCCGTTCTCACTAAGAAGTGTTGATATACTGATAATGGCTTTCTCTGCATCCGCAGACGTCTCGTACAAAGGAATCTCTCCCTTTGTTCCCATAGCAAATGCCACGATACCGATAAAAATCGCAACAGCCATTGAGATAACCACCCATACAGTAGCAATTCTTCTTGATGTCTTAATATTCTTCTCTTCGGATGTACCCATGAATCTGAGTAAAATGTGAGGCATACCGAAATATCCAAGTCCCCACGCAAGTGTCGATACAATCGTAAGGAAGTCGTAAGACCCTGTCTCCTTAGTCACAATATCGGCTGTCTCCGTCAGATTAAGATAACCCGGAATTGTCTTGGCATTTTCTATTACTGCATCAAATCCACCGGCAACACTAACACCAAATACCACAACGACAACCAGTGCGATTGTCATAACTATACTCTGAATCAAGTCGGTTACACTTGCCGCCAAGAAACCACCCAGCATCGTATACAGTACAATTATAGCCGCACTTACAAGCATTGCTATATGATAATCCACTCCGAAGAGTGTTGAGAATAATTTACCGCATGCAGCAAATCCGCTTCCCGTATATGGTACGAAGAATATAAGAATTGCCAGCGCTGATATTGCTAATAATATGTTCTTATTATCTCCGAATCTATTCCTGAAAAATTCCGGAATTGTTATGGCATTACCTGCCGCCTGTGAATAGCGTCTAAGTCTCTTAGCTACGATAAGCCAATTAATGTACGTACCTATCGCAAGACCGATTGCTGTCCATACAGGCTCTGCAATACCTGCAACAAATGCAAGTCCCGGAAGACCCATAAGAAGCCAACTACTCATATCAGATGCTTCCGCACTCATGGCTGTTACAAGTGGTCCTAACTTCCTTCCTCCAAGATAAAAGTCATCAGAGCTTTTATTCTTCTTACTAAAATAAATTCCTACCGATATTATCACAACCATATATAAAACCATGGCAATAATAATGCAAATTGTTGATGTACTCATTTTTTCTCCTCAAATACGATATCCGGCGCGACAGGGGGACGGGTTCCTTGTCGCGCATCTTTATGATTAGTACTATTCTCGCGACAAGGAACCCGTCCCCCTGTCGCGAAAAACAACGTTCCTATTATACCACAAAAAAGACATTGGACAAGTCCAATGTCTCCTTTGGTTAATTATTTCTTCTTGTTATTACTTGAAGATGCCACTTGAATCTCAATTGCTTGTCCGCTTGAGGAAGTACCTGAAGTGTATTCTACTCCGTTAACGTACAGCTTGTGACCGTTAAGATTGATTGAATTGGCATCGCATGTAAGGGATGATACGTATGAGTCTGCAGTTAAGGTCCATGTTGAACCGCTTGCCACTTCTACATATACACTACCCTTTTGTCCATCAGGATTAATTGCCCCTGTGTAATTAGAGCTATCGGTAAGATACAAGTTAAGTGTTGATACATCATCAACTATCATGTTACCGTTAATTGTCTGATTCGATGCTCTTAGGTTAACCTTACCACCGTTAGAGCCTTCCTTACCCCAGCCTGCTGCGGCTGCTCGAAGGAATACTCCGTTGGCATCATTATTAGTAATGGTAGCTTTTGATAATGTGATATCACTTGACGTATTATTAACGAAGAATATATCGCCGTTTGCATTGGTAAGTGTACCGCCATTCATAGTAAAGCTTGATTTACCTTCTGATGCATCGCCTGACATCGATTGATATATCATCACTGCCTGATAGTATGAAGACTTATCGGAATTCTTCTTATTGTTATCTGCATTAAGTGTTACATTATTAAGTGTTACGGAATTCTTGCCTTCTACTACTACGCCTTGAGACGCAGTAGATTCTAAATATGCGTCACTTACTGTAATATTAGCTGTTGAGTATATGGCAGGTGAGCCTGTTCCGGTTGTCTTATAGTAACCCTTGTTTACATTAACATTTCCCCCACCCCTATCAGACCTGATTGTTGCAGAGGAGTTACCGCTTGTCTCAGCCGTGACATTGTTGGCATTCATCGTACCGCCACCTGTTGTCATAAGTGCACCGGAGCAATTACCTGCAGTCGTTATGTAGGAATCGGAAATGTTAACCGTTGTGCCTTCACCGTAGCTGAATACACCATTGGCATGTGTACCATTCGTATCAACAATCATATCCTTCAGATCAAGTGTGGCACCGTTAGTTGCAAAAATCGCTGAGTTCTCACCATAGAAATCAGCTTCATCACCATCACTGTCACCTGTCTTAACAACCTCAGTGTTAGCATAGCTCTCGCTCTTATTATCAACCTCGATAACATGCTTGCCATCACTGTTGTTAGTAAGCTTTTGTGTTGTCTTAACATCACTGCGATTCAATCTGCCTGCGATATTTGTTGATTCGCTTGCTGTTGTATTGGTAGAATTTGTAGTTGTTGTAGAATTGCCACATGCAGTTGCAAGTACCATAGATGCAGCAACTATCGGAACTATTAATAGTTTTTTATTGTACATTGGACCATACCTCCTGACGTTAGATTTTTCTTTACTATAGAGAGAAAACTAGTGCGACTTTCCCCGTCGCACTCTTATAATAACTCCCTTTCCTTAAATAAAACTTAAAAAAGCTTAATTATTTTCATTAATAATACTTAGGGAATGTTTAATAAGTGAGCTTAAAAAGCTGACGCACTTGTCTCATTTCAGAAATCGTGATACGATAATATATCGTAAGCTGTTACACTAAAGGAGGAGCTTCAATGCTAATATACATAGTAAGGCACGGAGAAACAAATTCTAATGACGAAGGAAGGTTGCAGGGCTGGAGCAACGATCATCTCAACGATAACGGAGTAAAACTTGCATTAATAACAGGGCAAAGGATGCAAAATGTTAAGTTCGATGCATGCATATCAAGTCCTCTTAACAGAGCACGCGAGACAGCCGAGATAATTCTTAGAGAATCGAATAACAATATAGAAATAGAATATGATAATCGTATCAAAGAGATCAACATGGGTGACTGGGAGCATAAGAAGATTCGACCCGGTGAGTGCGAGATAGATGAAGAAGCTCTAAAAAAGTTTTTCTATAATCCGTTAACATTTCCGGGGTGTCCAAACGGGGAAAATACCGAACAGGTTTGTAATCGTACGCAAGAATTCTTAAAGGAGCTTGTGTCGCGTGATGATAATAAAACATATCTTGTTGTAACACATGGTTGTGCACTTAGAGCTATGCTTAATTACTTATACGATAATCCTAATGATTTCTGGCAAGGACATATCCCTTATAATGTGTCGGTTAGTATTGTTGAAGGTCTTGGAGGTGAAGCTAAGATAATAGAGCATGATAAAATCTATTACGACAAATCTGATGCAGAGGATAAGTATGATATATAACCACCCGTTAACGAATATCCGGTATCTTCCCGCTTTCGCAAATAAATATTCCGCCGTTCGGCTCATAATAATGGAGTAATTGTTTCTCGTTAAGTCCTACGTAAATGGACACCTCACCGGCGGAGATGTCCGTTATTCTTGTTATATTCATTATAAAACTTACCTTTTCTTTGCAAACATCTTGGCTTTATCTTCTATTTCTTTCAGCTCTTTAGTTGAGAGCTCTGTAAGATGCTCTAGCTTGTAGACGAGATTGGCCATTGTTCCATCCTCTTTTCTTCTGACAAGTTCAAGATAAAAGCTTACAATTACTCCGGAAAAAAGCGCTACCATAGCAAGTTCATACACAGTAATAATTACTGTAAGAATTCTTGCTGCAACGGTTGTCACAACCACATCTCCAAAGCCAATTGATGTGCATGCCACAAATGTATACCAAAAGGCATCCCCCACATTGTTAATTCCCGGTTCTACAAAATAAATAATTAAAGAAATAATACAATATACGATTATAAATATCAGTAACATTCTATCAAATCTTAATCGCTTAATTACTATCCATAACATCTTAGCATTATCAAACATTTATCTTCTCCTTATTAAAGCTCCGTCTTAGCTATAGTACTCCTCCAGCCTATCGCGACAACCCAAGAAGACAGCCTTCATGTTCGGGTCGAATTGCGTGCCCATGCCCTGAAGCATTATATTATTAACCTCCTCGAAAGTCATTGACTCCTTATAGACGCGCTTACTTACAAGCGCATCATATACGTCAGCCACCGCCATAATTCTGGCTTCAAGCGGAATCATTGTGCCCACCAAGCCTTCAGGATAGCCGCGTCCATCCCAGCGCTCATGATGATATCTTGCGACATTGTATGCAATCTCTACGAAATGCTCTTCCTCAACACCATCCAATAAGATGTGCACCATCTCACCGCTCTTCACGCTGTGCGTCTTCATAATCTCGTATTCTTCATCCGTAAGTGCATCGGGCTTATTAAGTATGCTGTCATCTATTGTTAGCTTACCTAAGTCATGCGTCGGAGCCGCACGTATAATATCCATCGCATACTGCTCACTTATATCGAGATTACCTCTCTTAATAATTTCATCAATGATTATTCGCATAATATCACTTGTACGCTTAACATGACCGCCGGTATTATTGTCTCGATTCTCTATCATGTCAGCCATACCGAGAACTATCTTTTGCTGGATTTCAATGATACTATCTGTCTTCTCCTTAACTTCCTTGTTAAGATTCTTATTATAATCCGATAATATATCAAGTGTTCGCTGATCCTCAGTACCGTCCTGTATTCTAATCAAATACCCCTGGTGTTCACCTGTCTGATTCAATGAGAAATATGATATATCGCATACACATGTCATATCACCGAGACTATATCGCGCTTTGTAGGTTCCGTCTTCTTCAAAAGACTTAATAAGAGAATGAATCGAATGACCAACGGCGTCATCCTCGGGAATCTTCTCATTGACTCGCATTCCACCAAGAAACGGCAAGAAATCATGGGCTCTGTTATTACAGCTTAAGTACTTACCATCCATACTAAGTGCGACATATCCGTTAACCTCATCCTTCTTATTATAATCCGCAATAATAAATGAAATATCATGCGTATGTGCTTTATCATAGTGTAATGCAATAACAATCGTCTCTATTCCATACAATACAGGCAGCAAAGAATAATCCGCATCGAAAGCTGCTTCTACTATATATAAAATAATAGCCAATACCGGCAATGTATAGTAGACAAAGAAATTCCATCTGGAGTATTTGCCCCTGCGAACATGCGCGGTAAGTGCTATACATACCATAACGGCAAGCATAATGGCAAGATAGATATAATGGAATGCCATAAGCGGTCCGCTTGTTACCTTAACATATGTTCCGGTATCGGATAAATGCACATTTACACTACTGTAATACAGCGTTGTGTTATAGCATAACGACACCATAAGCAACTGAACTGAGGCCAAGCCATACAGTATTATCTTGAACCACGGCTTGACATAAACACCCATATTATGAAGCAGATAGAAAAAGACCATACAAAACAAAAATGTAGAATCAAGATAAGAAAAGCAAATAAGTGCATACGCGGCATCCGGCGTAGTGCACTGTGATTTGAACCAATAAGACGCAATAATTACCGGGAACATAAGAAGTATGCTCCAATGATAAACATCAATATTGTTATAATTACGTTGTGCCATATGCACTAGCGCAAGCACTGATATAATAAGTGCCGCACCATATAGATAAGTCATCATGAGCCGGCAATCTCCTGGTCTATCTCAAAATATATCTCACTTCCTACACCTTCTTCTCGAATAGTCTTTAGCTCACTATTCATAATATAGAGCATTTCCTTGGTAATATTAAGACCTATGGAAAATGCTGAATCGCTATGATAAATCCCATCAGATGTATCCTTAACTGCAATAAGTAGATGATACAGCTTGCCTTGCTCCTTACCATATGCCTTAAGTACGAGCTCACCACTTTCAGTACTCATTACCGCATTCATCATCATGCAGGACAATGCAAGTCTGATCTTGCCGGGAGAACCGATTAATCTACTCGGAATGTTATTACTCATATCTGTCTTAACTTCTATGCCCTTAAGAGAAGCCATCTTGGAGGTATCTTCAAGCGCTCCGTCTATTATATCGATGATTGAATACTCCTTTCTCTCAAGAAGTGCATCATTATTCCTCTTCGAATTCTCAATCGCTTGTCTCTGAGCCCGGCGCATCTTCTCCTTCTCGTCAGTAATATCACGAGTGGTAAATACAAATCTATCAATAGTGCCACTGCCTTCATGCGCAATAGGAATAATTCTGATTAAGCACCATTTGTTATCAGTCGAATAATATTCGCACAACACATCATCATTTAAGAATCGCTCCTCTAACTTCTCTATATCCAAAAACGCTTCAACATTGTCACGATATCCCACCGCTACATCTTCAAGAAATATGCGTTTTAACTTGTCAACTGCTCCGACGTTCTTAAACTGCTCGATGTTGATATTATCCTTGCCTTGAATATGATACAGCTCATCATTGGCAAGATCGACAATATAAATAAGTTCATATACAACAGCCATATAGGTCATTCCCGTCTTACGCTGCTCCATCTCCTGCTCATATCTCTTATATGAATTCTTATACACCAGGTATATGATAAAAACCACAATCCATATAATAATAAGTGCTAACACAATAGAAAATGTAACACCCTTAAACATATTCCCCGGTTCATTATTAACTATCACCGATACAACATGCCCGATAATACAAATAATAATTATTACCGCAAATATTGACAAAAATCTTGTAAATCTCTCATTCCTGCTACGCTTCATCACAATCTCCCATTGCGTAAAAAGCGCGACATGTGCCACGCTTTTACTCTACTCTACATATTGTATCTCAACCTCGGGAAAATATTCCTTGAAAATTGTATTCATCTGATATACGAAGGGATCCTTATCGCCCTCATCAGAGTCCACTTTAATCTCAAACACAAGCGCCCTATTCTTAGTATCAAATGTGGCGCGATATATATTAATCAAATAATCAGATAACAATATCGGATAGAATAGCGAAGTATTCTTAACCTGTGAACGATATATTATCCTGCTACCATCATCCCACACACCGCCACTGTCAATAGAATCATCGGCAAATGTAAGACACACCTTACCTAACGCATAATCAGACATACCCATAATGTCTGCTTCTGTCTCAAAGTCATTAAAGCCTGCTGCCGATTGTTCCTTCTGAGGCACTTTATCCTTGGCATTGACAAGTGCCTTCTTAATAGATGGAATAAGCTCCGTATTATTATGCTCTTTACATAATTTCCTAAGGGTCTTAATCCATGTCTTAAAATCTATTACAAACCTGTCGTATAATACTTTCTCCATCATATACTCCTCTTCAAAATATGAGCATCTTTATAATAACATTATTAAGGTATATTAATAAAGGGAATTTTTAACAATTTAAATAATTTCTCATCACAAATGCAAAAAGCGACACCGGTCTGTTTAAAAAATACATCATATGCTGCAATAGACTCACTTCTGATTAATATAATTGCAATCATTATAACATAAAATAAGATAACGACATAGTTAAAACCCATGCCGTTATCCTTATTCTTATAACTTATTCAATTAAAGCTGTTATTTCTTCTCTGTCTCGCCGAGATACTTGAATGATTCTGCAAATGTCTTAGTATTCTCATTATTCTCGTCCATGCAGAAGAAATCTAACTGAACGATATTCTTATCATCGCCATCCGCAAAAAGCATTAAGCTTGCCTTATCTCCGTTCCAAGTATATCCAACGGCTTCCCAAGTATAATTACCCATCTTGATCTGACCCTTGTCCTTATACTTCTCGGGGTCTTTGCTGATTCTGTCAGCCTTGGCTGCTGCAGCATCAGGCTTGCTTGATGACTTAGTATTCTCATACGCCTTAATAATCTGGTCCTTATCTGCATCATTTACAAACTTCTGACCTACGTTACCACTTTCCTTAGCATCTGTAAAGCCTGAAGGTACCTTTGCTTCGTACCAACCGAAATTAGTTGCGCCGCTTCCACCGCCTGATGAACATGCGCATGCACATAGACCAATTGCAAATGTTGCGATGATTAGTGTTGCTACAATAATTTTAGCTTTCTTCATTGTGTCCTCCTCCTTAACATATTACACACCCACATGAAAACTATATGGTCGATTATAACAAATAAAACGCTATTATACAATTATTATCTTCTATCGTCTCATCCTACTTAACGTAGCCTATTTTTTCAAACAGCTTGTCTACATTTGCTTCATTACTGCGTGTTGAAACCGCGTATACAACAGTATCGTCAATTTTCGCTGCCTTAAAATATATGCTATCATTATGCCCTTCTACGAACAATGTTTCATCTTTTCCCTTTTCCCAATCACAATCCTTCGGGCAGTATTTTTCTATTTTATGACGTTTGTCATGGAAGCTTGAGGCCGCACTCAGCTTATCGCGATGTCTCCAAAACTGTACTTCAAGATTATCGTCATTCTTGGCATAGACTACTTCCTCTACAGTTGAATCCTTTGATTTATACTGGTCGGTAATATCAGAATATTCAAAGCTGCCACCCAAGGCTTTTTTGAATTCACTTGACGTTATAGCTTCCTTTTTGCTTCCGCAGCTTGTCAGTACCAATACGCCGAGTATTAAAACAATACAAAGCGCAACACTTCTTTTGATTGACCTTCTAATATCCTCCATAGTAATCCCCCCTTGAGGCTGTCCTAAAACTGCTTGTAGTGAAAAGTGATTCCCAATTTGTCCGAGAATAAAGCCTAATAAGGGAGGCGATGTGGAACATCGTTGACTGAATTAGGCAAGATTATCGGGCAAAGTGGGGATTAATTTTCGCTGCAATGAGTTTTCGGACAGTCTCCCACTTATTATTACACCGCACAACCACCTTGTCAATAAATGCATGAAACTAAATACATTTTTTCATTTCCGAATTCCGTATTTCCCCCAAACTTAAAACCAAGAATCACTACTGCGAGTACGCCAAAAGGAGTATATAAAATGTATACAATGATTGTCTAATTAATAACAATTATTGCATTCCACAACAAATATAATTACAATGTATGATAGTAAGTAAGAAAGGAGACATTTATTATGAATGATTATTTTAACCTCAAAGGACAAGTAGCTATTGTTACGGGATGCTCAGGCGGACTCGGTGTACAGATGGCTAAGGCATTGGCTAACCAAGGCTGTACTATCGTGCCTATCGCTCGCCGTCTTGAGAAGCTGCAAGAGGTTGCTGAGATGTTAAAAAGCGAATACGGAGTAGATGCTTATCCGCTTCAATGCGACATCACTAACACTGACAGGGTTAACGAAGTAGTTGATGAGGTTCTTGAGAAATTCGGACGCATCGATATTGTAATCAACAATGCCGGCACAGGTGCCGTTGCTCCTGCCGAAGACATTACAGACGATCAATTTGATCATGAATTCCAGATAGACTTATTCGGTACATTTAAGGTTGCAAGAGCCGTTGCTAAGAAGGCAATGATTCCTGCTAAGTACGGAAGAGTAATTAATATCGCTTCTATGTATGGTCTCGTAGGTAACAAGGTAGCAGGTTCTGCTCCTTATCATGCAGCTAAGGGTGGTGTTGTTAACTTAACAAGAGCGCTTGCCGCTGAATGGGGTAAATACGGTATTACCGTTAATGCAATCTGCCCTGGATATTTCTATACTCCTCTTACTAAGGAGACTCTTGACTCTGAATTCTTCCAGGAGAATGCTAAGACAATGATTCCTGAAGAAAGATATGGTAATGAAGGCGAGCTTGATACAGCTGCAATCTTCTTAGCCTCTCCCGCATCAACATATGTAACAGGCGTAATGCTTCCTGTTGATGGCGGATATACTTGTATGTAATTCCATTATTAATCAAAGATAAAGGTGCGCATGCTGCGCACCTTTTTTTATATTTATTATCCTATTTTCGGAAGCTTTGCAAATGATTCTTGAAGCTGTTCATCAGTCGGAATTTCATCCGTCATCTGACCATCATGATACTTCTCATATGCAACCAAATCAAAATATCCGGTTCCTGTAAGACCAAATACAATTGTCTTCTCTTCTCCGGTTTCTTTACATTTCAAAGCTTCATCAATAGCAGCTCTGATAGCATGTGAGCTTTCCGGAGCAGGAAGGATACCTTCCACTCTTGCGAATTGCTCAGCTGCTTCGAATACAGAAGTCTGCTCTACGCTTCTCGCTTCCATCATACCATCATGATAAAGCTGAGAAAGTGTCGAACTCATTCCATGGAATCTCAATCCACCGGCATGGTTCGAAGAAGGGATAAATCCACTTCCGAGCGTATACATCTTAGCAAGCGGACAAATCATTCCGGTATCACAGAAATCATAAGCGAACTTACCTCTTGTAAAGCTCGGGCAAGATGCAGGCTCTATGGCAATGATTTGATAATCAGCTTCCCCACGAAGCTTCTCACCCATAAACGGAGCAATAAGTCCACCAAGATTTGATCCGCCACCTGCACATCCGATGATAACATCCGGTTTAATACCATATTTATCCAGCGCAATCTTTGTCTCCAAACCAATCACAGATTGATGAAGCAGAACTTGGTTCAAAACACTACCGAGTACATATCTGTAACCCGGATTCTTTGTTGCAACCTCCACTGCCTCTGAGATAGCACAACCAAGACTTCCTGTAGTTCCGGGATGCTCTGCAAGAATTTTCTTGCCGACTTCAGTTGTCTCTGAAGGAGATGGAACCACTGATGCACCGTAGGTACGCATCACCTCACGGCGGAAAGGCTTCTGCTCATAAGATACCTTTACCATAAATACTTTACAGTCCAAATCAAAGTAAGAGCAAGCCATAGAAAGTGCTGTACCCCACTGACCGGCTCCGGTCTCGGTAGTAACGCCCTTAAGCCCCTGCTTCTTCGCGTAGTAGGCCTGGGCAATAGCGGAATTCAGCTTATGACTGCCACTTGTATTGTTACCTTCAAACTTGTAATAAATCTTTGCAGGTGTCTGAAGCTTCTCCTCCAAACAGTAAGCACGCACAAGCGGTGAAGGACGAAACATCTTATAGAAGTCACGAATCTCCTCTGGGATTTCAATAAATGGTGTTGTATCATCCAGCTCCTGCGCTACAAGCTCTTCGCAAAAAATCGGTGAAAGCTCTTCAGCAGTAAGTGGCTTGCCGGTTCCCGGATTTAACAACGGAGCAGGCTTGTTCTTCATATCTGCTCTCATGTTGTACCATGCTTTCGGCATTTCCTCTTCTGTAAGATAAATTTTGTAAGGCACTTTTTTCTCTGACATAATTTGTCTCCTTTCTTTTTCTGAAGACAGGTATTTTTCTGAGCATAAAAAATAACATAGGAAAAAATGTTTGTCAAGAACTATTTATATGTGACTACGGCGTTATCCTTAATCCTCAGTCTTAAATTAATCCTTGTATCTATTACCATTGACGGTTATCTTGCCTGTATCAACATCAAGCTTAAGCACCATCTCTGACTCAGGTCTGTTAGAATCAATTGTGATATTGCCGGAATCTGCTTTGGCCGTAATAACATGAAGATTACCCGCAAGCTTAATATTACCGGAATCTGCCTTAACATCAAGCTTCTCTATGTTGCCGTTAACTTCTACATTGCCGGAATCTACTTCAACATTCACATTTTCAATACTACTGTTAACGTTAATATTGCCCGAGTCTGCCTCTGACTTAAGATTCTTGGCAACTATGTTATTAACCCTAAGATTGCCCGAATCTTGATTCGTTATGACATCATCACATTTAACATTATTAATCTCTAAATTGCCCGAATGAGTCTTAGTATTAATTCTTACAAGCTGTCTGTCTCTCGGAAGGGTTATCCTAACTTCCTTCTTCTTGCCGCTTCCGAACAGAATAACGTTATTCTTGTTGTTATTCTCTGCAAACGAAACCTTGCCGTTCTCATTATGAATGTTAACCTCTGACTTCTCGGGGAATGAGTAATAAATACTCGGTGCATCTCCTTCTTCAATTATAACATTAGCAGAATGAACATCAACGTCCAACTCAGTGATATCTGCTGTTAAATCTTCCGTCTTCTCTATATATTTAGCCGTTCCGAAAAAATTAAAAATATCCCATGAACCCGAACCTATAAATCTGTATATTCCAAATATAATTACAATAAGTGTTATTACCCAAATTATTATAAGATATATTTTCTTACCCTTATTACTCATAACTATACCTCCTTAGCCCAAGCTGTGCTGAAAATCTTATGAAGTATGGCGGCGATTGGCCATATTATCCATGTAATGTACCATGCAAATGTAAGAAAGCTTACACATAGATAGATACATGTAATAGTCGGCCAATATACACTCATTATAACCTCAGCTGTCTTACTTGTATATTCCACTTGAGCACCGTCACTGTATGTTCCGCTAATAGTTGTCGAATCATTGAGGCGCAGGATTCTCTCCATACCCTTACTTGTCATAGATGAGTATATTATGAGAAGGACACCGAAGCCTATCATTAAGAAAAGAATTACGGTCATATATGCGCTTCCGGTTGCCGCAACGGGAACCCAACAAAACGCACACAGCAAAACGCCTATAGAAAGCAGGATTGCGTTAACGGGTCTGAAGCTATGCAGTCTGTTCTTAACATATTCTGCCGTTGACATATCAATCTGGCATGGTTCTCTTCTTATATACGACCAATCCCTCGAAAGCACACCGTTTACAATAAAGAGTCCAACTGCAATTGCTATTGATAGGAACATAAGTCCCACAGAAGGTCCCGGTGATATCATCGTCGATATTCCTCCGAGAATCGGGAATATAACTGATATAATACAGAGCATTACTCCAACAGATATAAATACTGCGGATTTTGTCCTATATGATAAGTATCTCTTCACTTCATCCATTGAAACAAATCTTCTATTAACGTTTTCCTGCCTTGTATTGGCTTCATTAACTTCCTTCTCAAGACCCAGGTCTTCGGCCAACTCATCAAGATTACCGAATTCGGAAATGACTGTACCCACTGCTTCGTTCTCACTTATGCCTTGTGCAGTAAGCTCGTTATACTTATCCTCCATCATTTGTAATAATTCATCTTTTGCTTTTTTAACTTCAGGAGTATTCGGCATATTTGCGAACATAGTCTCTAAATAATTCTTAATTGTCTCCATATGATCACTCTCCCCTAATAAATTTTTGAATAACTTCTTTTGTAATTTCCCATTCTTCACATTTTGATTTGTAATAATCTTTGCCACTGTCGGTAATCCGGTAATACGTTCGCTTCTTACCGTTACCGCCTAAGTCCGGCTCTGACACGAATGATTCGATGTATCCGTTCTTCTCCATTCTGGTAAATGCGGAATAAAGGGTAGTCTCCTTTATAACATATTTCCCATCAGATATTCCCTTAATCTGCTTAGATATCTCATAGCCGTATGACGGCTCGTCCATCAGAATGTAGAGGATAATCGTGTCATTGTAGCCGCGAATAACATCACTGCTTATCTGACTCATATTTACCTCCTTATTATACTTCACCTGTCGTACTTTATCTATCGTACTACGACTGTCGTACTATATCTGATGTGGTAAATATACTACGACAGGTGGGGTATGTCAAGTACTTTTTCAATTTTATTCAAAAGACAAAAAGAAGAAGAGGACGCTTTGTCCTCTCCGTTTTAATCTACTTTGCTGTTGTCGCCTACTCTATTAAGTTCAATTTAAAGTCCACTTTTAAAAGCCTTTACGAAACATTTCAACTGTGTCATCCGATGCAATATCAAGTAGGAATCTAACACATCCATCATTATTATCTGCAAAACCCAGCAGATAATTCGGCGTAGTCTGAAGTACTTTGGCTATCTCTGCCAGACCGCCGGCTCTCATCTCCTTCTTATCATTCTCGTAGTAGGAGATTATAGACTTCTCTACATATAATGCTTCTGCCAGTTCCTCTTACTTCGTAGCCAAATTAGAAAAGACTCATCTGCCCATTCATAATCTTATAGTAGCCATGCTCAATTTTCTCATTACCTTCGTGAGTCATTATCTCGAATGCCTGTTGCTTAATGACAAGCTTAATCACGCACTCAAAACAACTGGTAACATCACTTTTGTTAATGTCCGAAAGGCATATAAGCTGGACATTAAAGTGCTTTGCGATGTCAAACATAGGCTTCAGCAAATGCGCCGAGGTAATCTTTCCAAACGGATTATCCAAGACAAGAACGCTCTTGGCTTCTTTGCTTACGATTCCGGATGTGGATCGCGTATAATTCATAAGAGTAAGCACTACCGAGAAGAACACCACAAATTTTTCGGCTCCGGAGCTTTGGGTCAAGGTGTCTTCCCATCTCTTATAACTTGTAAACCTTCACCGGAACAGTTTCCCTGATGATGTATTTGTGAAGGAGCCTTTCACTTCCTACAATGCTCTTCGCCCGTTTCTGGATCTGCTTTTCCTCAAGGTTATTAACCAGCATCTCCTTTATTTCGTTGGCCCCTTTCTCTATTTCGTTCCGAATAGACACCCTGGAGGCTTCTTCTGACAATTCCTTTTCTTCAGGAAGATCCATCTTCAGCATCGGGATCTGAGGCTTTCCATCATAGATATGTGCCTTTGAGCTGCCGGCAATCATTCTGAGATCTTCGTACACTCGTTTTCCCTGTAAGAAGCACTGTTCAACCAAATCATTGAAATCGTTCGTAATCTCCCTAAGATCCGTTTCAATCTTGCTGTTGATTTTACGAATAGATTCAATCATTGCGGTGATGCTTTCACTTATGGTAAACAGGCGATCGCCTTTAATCTCTGTAGCATCAATCATCCCACCAATCGCATTCAATTTACCCACAATCTCTGCCAAGGCAATATCCTTATAGGCTGTGACGGTGGACTGTATCTTTCTGTATAATTCCTCTCTCTTTCGAGTGTATTCATTCTTGCTAGAGGTAAGCCTTTCCTTAAGCGTTTTCCATTGCTCATCCGGATTTGCGCTCAAGATGGTACCTTCAGCAATAACTCCTTCTGAATACCCCTCAAGTTCGCTATTAACCTGATAAGAGATTTTTTCCAAAGAACGCTTTTCATTTTCTAAGACATTAAGCCAATCTTTAAGTCTCTTTATCTCTTCTCGTGCTTTTGATAATCTCTCCTTAAAAGCATCTCCAATTTCTTCTTGAGGAAGAGGAATACCCTCATGTTCAGCCAGAGCTTCCTGGGCATGCTTCACTTCCTGCTCTGCAGCGGTATAATTGCCCATCTTGTCTGTATACTCCTCCTGCCTTGAATCCCGGGTCTTTTCACAAGTTTCTCTCTCTTGTCTTACTTTGGATAATGTTTCCATTGAAAGCGTTGGATTTGTATATTCGCTCTCCTCACATGAGAAGCTAGCCAGCTCCTCTTCACACTTCTGCTTCGAGTTCTGTTCGGATTCCAGAGTGCTTCTTAATCTTGCCAGACTCTCGTCCATATTGCTTAATAGCGCTTTGTACTGTGCAAAGAGTGTCGAATAATCACCTTCAAGCACTTCAGAAGACTTAGCATTATCGACATTTTCAAGAATGGAATTGATATCTCTTATCAAGGCCTCAATACTTTCCATTCTTTCCTGCAATGTCGCCATTTCCTTAACATGCTTCTCCACATCATCGCATGCAGCCTTATAATCAGCCTCGGCAGCATTTTTTGCCATGTACAGATCTTGCTGCGCTTTATACTTTTCCTTCTCTTCAGATATCATTTCGCATAATTCGTCAAATGAATCCAGCCATTTATCGATTTTCTGAATTAAACAAGAACACTCGTTCTGCTGCTCCGTCAGCTTGTTTCCTTCTTCTTGAAGCTTCTCCCGCTCACTTTCGAGCTCTCTCTTTCTTGTCTTCAGTTCGTGGATCTGATCTTTATGATTCGCAATCTGAATTTCCTTCGCATTTCTCCAATCTTCAGCATAAGTAAATCGGTCTGTCACAGCCCAATCTTCCTTTTCTTCCTGCAGATGATTTTGAAGTTGATCCAATCGGTTTTCCATGTTGGATATTTCCTCACTTAAGCGATCAAAATATCCTTCTCTGTCAGCGAAGAAACTTTTATCATACGCGGTCAAGAAAGCATTAGATTCTTTTGTTCCCTTAAATATATGATCAATTTGTTGCATCGTAAACAGAGGAACTACAGCTGGGAGCCAATCGATGTTTCCGGCGGACAATAGTCTCTTGATGTCTTTCTCATTATTGAACAATAGCGCATAGGCCATCTCCGGGTAAGCACTCAGGATCTTCTCCGCTCTATCTGCGGATACTGTGCCAGCCTCAATCTGACCACATATATACTCTTCACCGGTCGTTGGATTCAATCCTGTTGAATTCACATAATCCATGATTTCCGGAAGTATGTGTAAATAGCCGGACTCTGCAGCTTTCCTTTTCTCTCTGAAGCTATCAAGCTTACGTTTTTTTGTCGCAATATCCGCCTCAGTCGTCTCAATATCCCTGCGGATTTCATCACGCAAAACACCGGTGAAGGCTGCAGTACTCTCATGACTATACTTCTCACAGATTCTTACAATCTGTTCAAATATAGAATCATATTCTCCTAACTCGCTCTCCGCATCTTCCAAAAATCGAGAAACATTGTTAATATCAATCGATAAATCCGCAATGTCCTGAGGAATCCTGTCTTCTCGTTTCTTAATTTCCTCCATGCGTCTCTCAATATCCGCCAGCCGAGTCTTTTGCTCTCTTTTTGATTCCACTCTCTGTGATTTCGCAGCCTCAAGTTCCTCTTCAGCGTAAAATCCCGTAAATCTTCTGATTGCATCTATCTGCAGACTGATAATTCTCTTATCTGTGTTACCTTTAATAGCATTAAGTGCAGCTTCTGCTTCCGTGTATCTTTTGCTCGCACTATCGCGCACCGCCTCAGCCTTTTTCTTTGCGTCCCGGCATTCCTTTACAGTTGAGGATTCCCGGCTGATTCTTTCCTCCAATTCCGCCCTTCTATTCTCCTGCTCGCTTTTCGCCTCCCGGGCCTTAATTAGGACGGAATACTTCAAGTTTGCAATCCGTTCTGCATCCTCAGAATGATTCTCTCTGTCTTCTATAAGCTTCTTAAGCTCTGTAATCTTTCCGTCCGCTTTCTGTATCTGCCGATAAAGCTTTGCGCTCTGCAGGATGTCTTCTTCATGTCTCTTAGCCTCAAGCGTAGCTTTACTTTGTTCAAGAAGAGCTAGAGCCTCTTCCATATCCACCTTTACACGTTCACAGTTTTCACTGGCGACATAATAGTCCTTTGACTTCTTCTCGTAATCGATACGATTAATCAAAGCATTCTGTCCTTCAATTTCCTGAGCAACCCGGTCAGTCTCCTCATTGACCGCATTCATACGATTGCCAAGCGCAGCTGCAAATCCCCTTGTTTCTGACACGTTCGCAACAAACGCATCGTTGGCATTATAGAGGTCATCACTTATCTCGCTAACGCCCTCGAGATCCTCCAGCAGTTTCTTGTTGGTGTCATGCTGCTTGATCACCGATTCCTTGTCCGTAATCTTCTTGGCATAGTTAATAAGCATCGTTTCCAGGGAACAGTCAGTACCTTTGGATGCTACGCTCATCAGCTTTTGCTCAATAGCAGGAATGAAAAATTTTGCTATCAGTTTGTCAGAGGTTTTTGCTTCATCGAAATACTGATTAAGACCGCCTTCGTCCTTATTCAGCACTTCAATAACACTTTCCCATTCTGTCCTGAAAATCCCATATTCCGCCAGAAATTCAGCCCACTTTACCGCATCATCTGAGGAATAATATGTCAAAAGTCCCCTACTTGATTTTGCCTTTTCTCTAACATAGTCAAACTGAGCCGGGACATAATTTCCATTATCGTTGCTTGACAGCTCAAGACTCGAGATACTATACGCTGAATATGTGTCGTAATGCGTCGTAAAGGTATAGTATTTAACCGAATTGCCTCTTTTGTCCTCTTCTGTCGATGCACTCGAACTTGCTGCAATCGAAATACCGGTCAGCAGTTTTTCCTTGCTTCCATCCAAGTTCCATTCCAGCAATATATACGAATGGTCACCCGTATGTGAAAAATAGTCTTCAATACGTCTTCCACCGGCCATTGCCTTTGGATGTACCGGTTGCATCATAAGCTGAACAAGAACTGTCTTTCCACCACCATTATTTAAATTAAACAACGTATTCAAAGCCTCTCCCGTATCAGGAGAAGCTAGATCATATAACTCATCCGGGATAAAACGGTTTCCGTCATTGTAATTGAAATTCACTATCCGGATCTTACTTATCTGAGGCATGATTTTCCTCCTCTATCCAGCTATTGATCGTCTGAACACGATCCTTACGCAACACATAGGGCATAAGATCTTTTGCTTTTTTCGTAGGCCTTATTCGTCCGCCCTCGTCTTCCAGAAAGAGCTCATCTGCTTTGAACTTCAGCAGGATTTTATTTACGACTCCATAACGGTCATCAATCCTCTTACTGGTTATTTCGCCTTCCTTCTTACTCAGCCAATCCTCTGCCAGCATGTGGAAGTTTTCGCTGTAATCATCCGTTTTGTCATCATTATCAATATCATCGCGAGTAACGTCCTGACAATGCTTTGTGAATTCTTTGATCAGTTCTTCCTTTGTAATGAAGTCTCTGGTCAGTGCATCCAATCCTTCACCCTTGAAAAAGATGAACAGAATATATATTGCCAGATAATTCATCAAGTAAAGATCCCTGCTCCTCACCTCATTCGTAGCCTTGATATCAGCACGGTAATCTACATTGTTCTTGAGGAAGAGATCATTATCCTGGGTCGGAACCATATAGATTCGATCCTGCGCCTGAATGATTTCAAAGCCCAGCTCAACCCCCATTTGATCAAGTTCATCCCTGGCCTCCATGTCCTCTACAAGGTTCCACACCAGGCTATTATCATTTCTGTCAATCCAGCCTTTTTTCATAAGTTCATGAAATAGTTTAAGGGCACTATTGTTCATCGCTCCACCTCAACCATATAATTCGTCATTTGGATTTTTACAGAATCCTCTCCATCCCGCATATCAAAATCAAAGGCTTCGTCAGACGTCGTAAAGTGCAATCTCTGCATTCCCATGTATTCCTTCGGAAGCTTTGACAAAACCCATAGCAGATCAAGTTCCCCCAAAGGTTCTGCAACAATAACGCCTTCCGCGTTCCGCAATTCTTCAAGATCAATCTTTCCCGTTTGATAGATCGTCATCAGCGTATTGGGAAGATATCCGCCGGTACTCCATTTCATCAATTCATCCACGGATAACGAATGAATGTATTCTTTTATCTCGAAGGATGTTTTACCTTGTGCATATGCAAAGAACGACCTGCAAATATCCAGATATAACTCGTTGCGTTCCCGGATCCGTCTTTCCGCTTCTTCGTCCTCGTTATCTATTCTGAGTCCCGGCTCATCTTCTTCATTGTTGATATATCCATAAGCCGCATAAAAATTCTCGATACTGAACTTCTTCTCCAAGCCGGGACTGGCGAGTGGCCAAAGCAGCGTTAATACCGCATCGCCCAAACCATCGCCCATTCTGCGGAGTTTGACCATTATGTCCTGATCAAAATTCATCCGTTCAAAGCTCTT
>CAJOIL010000003.1 GCA_905234525.1 uncultured Lachnospiraceae bacterium
AATCACTATCTCATCATCAACTCGCTCAACACTCACCTCATACAACGTCCTGGTAAATGTATTTACCTGTGCCTTAACTGAACAAAAGCTTGTAAAGTCGTGCTCACCCTCGAGATACTTCGCAGCTTTCTTCATTGCTTCTATATCCAAGTCATAATGATAATGATGCGTATACAATCTTCTGAGTGGATCCGGAAAAGTGCTGTTAAGAATTCTGTACTCATATGTCTTAGTTGAATCCACAAGGTGCGGATGCCAATCTTCTGCTACCTGCTCTGACTTTATCACAACAATGTCACGTGGTAGTCTCGAGTTAAGTGCAAAGCTTATGCGACTCGGATCCATTTTTGAATCGGTATCAAACACAGCCACATTTCCCATAGAGTGAACTCCGCTGTCAGTACGACTTGCGCCAATGACCTTAATGTCCTCCTCAAACAACTCCGCAAGAGCCCTATTCAATTCCTCTTCAATTGTAATTCCGTTAGGCTGCACCTGCCACCCACAATAATTAGTGCCATCGTATGCAACCGTAAGTCTAATTCTCATATATTCTCCTGTTACTATTCACAGTCCATCCACCAATCTATTCGCAAAATTTTAATTCGAATATATAATTAATAATGAAATCAAAATTTTGCTCATGTGGTGGATGTTCCTGCTTCACAGAATAATTTTGATTATTAATTATATGCTCCCATGCAAGCATGACGCATATAATTAATAACCAAAATTAACTGTGAATAGTAACTATTGGTTTATCATGTTACTAAACAACCCACCCAAATAATGGTTATAAATCACATTAGCAACTATCGTCAGCAATAAAAACAAGGCTTCCACAAGATACCCCGTCCTATCATCAGGCTTATACTTCAGCGGCTTCATCTTAGTTCGCCCATCCCCACCGTTATAGCATCTGGCCTCCATCGCAAGCGCCAAATCATTGGCCCTTCGAAAAGCAGACACAAAAAGCGGCACGAGTATAGGCACCATGTTCTTGGCGCGCTTAAAGAGATTACCCGACTCAAAATCCATACCTCTTGCCATCTGCGCCTTCATTATCTTATCCGTCTCTTCCACAAGAATAGGAGTAAAACGAAGCGCAATTGACATCATCATTGCTATTTCATGCACCGGTATTCTTATCTTATTAAGAAAGCCCAGCGACTTCTCAAGACCGTCCGTCAGCTGATTGGGCGTTGTCGTAAGTGTCATTATTGACGTACCCACAATAAGATAAACCATTCTGATTATCATGAATATACAATTCTTAATTCCTACATCGGTGATGTGAAATATCCAGATTTCGAATAAAACATTTCCGGGAGTCAAAAAAAGATTGAATATACCGGCAACAATAAGCAACATTACAATAGGTCGAAGTCCCTTCACCATAAATGACAAAGGAACCTTGCATAAAAGTATCGCAGTTATTAAAAAACCGGTAACAACAACAATTGAAAATATATTATCAGCGAGAAAAACAGTCACAATAAAAACCATTGCGCCCATTAATTTGACTCGCGGATCAAGACGATGTATTACCGAATCAATCGGATAATACTGTCCTATTGTTAGTTCTCTAAACATCAGTCTATTCCTTAACCAAAGAGCCTTAAAATCTCAGCACTCGCTTCATCAACAGTAGTCGCATCCGTTGATACGTCATATCCAAGATTCTTAAGATCATGCATAAGATATGTAATCTGCGGCGCCCTAAGACCCATTTGTTCTAATTCTTTGTAATTCTTATATACTTCCTTAGGGGTATCATCATATGCGACTTTACCCTTATTCATAACAATTATTCTATCAACAAGCCTTGCTATATCTTCCATGCTGTGAGATACAAGTACAACGGTGTTACCTGTACTCTTATGCATATTATTAATCATATCAAGTATATCATCTCGCCCCTTAGGATCGAGTCCGGCAGTCGGCTCATCCAGTATAAGTATCTCCGGCTTCATTGCAAGTACGCCTGCAATGGCAGCCCTTCTCTTTTGACCGCCTGATAAGTCAAATGGCGATGCTGATATCAAATCCTCGGGAAATTCCACCAGCTTAAGTGCCTCATATACTCTGTCATCGATTTCTTCCTTGCTTAGCCCTAAGTTGGAGGGTCCGAATGCAATATCCTCAAAAACCGTTGCTTCAAAAAGCTGATGCTCCGGATACTGAAAAACCATACCCACCTTGCTTCGAAGCTCCTGCTTATTAAAGCCCTTCTCGGATATATCCTTACCGTTAAAATAAATGTCACCGCTTGTCGGAGCAAGCAATCCATTCATATGCTGAATAAGAGTAGATTTACCGCTTCCCGTGTGACCGATAATTCCTATGAACTCATTATCCCTAATCCTTAGCGACACATTATCTATTGCCACCGTCTCATATGCATTGCCCGGGGAATATATGTATGATACTTTATCTAGAATTAAGGACATTGGTTAATTCCTCTCTGCTTAGCACCCCATCGGGTATATCAAGTCCTGCCTCTTTAAGCTTATGCGCCAAAAGTGTTATCTGCGGTACATCAAGCTGCAATGCTCGAAGCTCGTCTACACGAGAAAATACTTCCTTGGGCGTACCTTCTAATGCAACCTTTCCTTTATGCATAACGAATACCTTATCGGCATCAACAACCTCTTCCATGTAATGCGTGATAAGTATAATGGTAACGCCTTTTTCTCGGTTAAGCTGATGCAAGGCGTCTATAACTTCTCCGCGACCGATTGGGTCTAGCATTGCCGTAGGCTCATCAGCAACAATGCATTTAGGCTCCATCGCCATAACTCCGGCAATTGCAACTCTTTGCTTCTGACCACCGGACAATTTATTCGGCGAATGATCTCTGTACTCCCACATACCGACAGCCTTTAGACTTCTTATGACACGCTGCCATATCTCATCGGTGGGCACTCCCATATTCTCGGGACCGAAGCCAACATCTTCTTCAACTATACTTGCGATAATCTGGTTGTCAGGATTCTGGAATACCATACCGGCTCTCTGCCTTACATCCATAACACTCTCTTCTTTAGATATATCAATGCCATCTACGAAGAGTGTTCCGTCAGATGGTGTTAACAATGCATTAATATGCTTGGCAAATGTTGATTTGCCTGAGCCGTTATGTCCTAAGACACAGATGAACTGACCCTGCTTTACATCAAGACTTACACCGTCAAGTGCAACATTAATGTCTTCGATATTGTCGTCTTCATCTCGTCTTATATATTGATAAGATATATTGTCAGCTTTAACTATTCCCATGAGACTATCTTAGCGCGACAGGGGGACGGGTCCCTTGTCGCGCTAATAGTAATCTTATATTACGTCCGCGACAAGGGACCCGTCCCCCTGTCGCGCTTAAGCCCACTAAAATCCAATTGCCTTAACGCTTCATACAAGATAATTGCAACTGAATTAGACAAATTAAGTGAACGTTCCTCTCCAAACATCGGTATCCTTATACACTGCTCGGGCGACTTAACAAGAAGCTCCTCGGGAATTCCGGCTGTCTCCTTGCCAAACATTATATAATCACCGTCGGAAAAGCTCACATCGGCATATGTCTTATACGCCTTGGTTGTCGCCATATAAATATTAGCACCTGCATTACGATTGGTAAAATCCGCCCAGTCATCATAGATGGTGACATCAAGTCTTGGCCAATAATCCAATCCGGCCCTCTTAACAGACTTATCATCTGTCCTGAAGCCAAGCGGTTCAATCAGATGCAGTCTCGTATTCGTCGCTACACATGTACGACCGATATTTCCTGTATTCTCCGGAATCTCCGGCTCATGTAAAACAATATTAAGCGGCATTCTACATCGCTTACAGTACTTACTACTGTTCCTTCCTTAATTCATTAACGAACTCTTCTATCTTATCAAGCGCCTTCTTAAGATTGCTTAGTGAATACGCATAAGATATACGAATAAAGCCCTCACCGCATTCACCAAATGCATTACCCGGAACAACAGCCACCTTCTTAGACTGAAGCAGTCTTGTTGCAAATTCATCCGATGTCATATTAAATTCCTTAACAGACGGGAAGATATAAAACGCTCCGAACGGTTCAAAGCATTGAAGCTTCATCTCTTCAAAACGCTTCATAAGATAACGTCTTCTGGCGTTATATTGCTCACGCATATCTGCAACTTCCTTGTCGCAATCCCTTATGGCGCTGATTGCCGCATATTGACTTGTGGTCGGCGCACACATAATTGCAAATTGATGTATCTTAAGCATTTCGCTAATTATACGCCTAGGGGCGCATGCGTAGCCAAGTCGCCATCCCGTCATTGCATGTGACTTAGAAAAACCGTTAATTAAAACAGTTCTTTCCTTCATGCCCGGAAGCGATGCAATACTTACATGCTCATCCAAGTAAGTAAGCTCTGAATATATCTCATCTGACATTACGAAAATATCATGCTTAATAACAACCTCAGCAATTGCCTCAAGGTCCTTCCTTTCAAGCACCGCACCCGTAGGATTATTTGGAAACGGTAGGATTAACATCTTAGTCTTATCGGTAATTGCCTCTTCTAGCTCTTTTGCTGTTAATCTAAAGTCATTCTCTTCCTTAAGCTCAATTATGACAGGCTTTCCGCCCGCAAGTATTGTGCACGGTTCATATGATACATAGCTCGGCTGCGGAATTAGCACTTCATCGCCTATATCAATCATTGCGCGAAGTCCTATATCGATTGCTTCAGAACCACCGACAGTGATTAACATTTCCTCATAAGGATTATAGTTAAGGGAATATCTCCTCTCTAAGAAATGTGATATCTCTTCCTTAAGCTCCTTAAGTCCGGCATTACTCGTATAGAAGGTTCTTCCTTGCTCTAACGAATAGATTGCTTCATCTCGTACTCTCCAAGGAGTATCAAAATCGGGCTCGCCGACACCAAGCGAAATCGCATCAGTCATCTCGCTTACAATATCAAAGAACTTCCTGATTCCGGAAGGCTTAATTTCAGTAATTGTTTTATTTAAAGGATCTCTCATGCTCTAATCTGTTCCCTTTCATCCTTGTGACCTTCTTGCATAATTGTACCGTGATCTTTGTATTTCTTAAGTATGAAGTTAGTCTTAGTGCTTAAGATTGACTCAAGCGGAGCAAGCTTAGATGATACAAACTCCGATACTTCTCTTAAGGTCTTACCCTCAATAATTACCATAAAATCAAATCCGCCCGAGATAAGATATAGTGCATGAACCTCCGGATAATGATAAAGATGCTCAGCAACCTTATCAAAGCCCATACCCCTCTGTGGTGTAACTCTTACCTCGATAAGTGCTGTTACCTTCTCAACATTAACCTTATCCCAATTAATAAGTGTATGATAGCCACAGATAATATTCTTATCCTTCATATCCTCTAATGCATTTAGCACATCTGCTTCTTCTGCGCCCACAAGCGCAGCAAGATCATGCACATCGATACGGGCATTTTTCTCAATATACTGCAAGATTTTCTCTTCCATTATTCTCTACCTCCAATAACTTGATATAATTCATCCTTCCCCGGTGTCTCTAAAAATCTTATGTCTTCTCCGTTAATCAATCGTCTGTCATTAGAATCTGTTGCCTTGCCGATTACGCAGGCTTCAATTCCATTATCATTAAGCCTTCTTACAATTGCTTCCCCGTCATCACCTGCAATTAAAAGACAGCCTGATGATATTAATTTGTAGGGATTAATGTGATAGTATTCGCATATCTCTATCGACTCTTGTCTGACATTAATCTTCTTAACATCAATATCAAGACCAACGCCTGAGCTTTCCGCTAACTCCCACAGCGCTCCGAATATTCCGCCTTCAGTCACGTCATGAAGTGATACGGCCATATCTCTTATCAGCATTGCTTCGGGAACTATCAGTATCTCCTCATCGAAGCTTACCGCTTTATCAATCATATCCACGGGGAAATGTGTGATTAATTCATCTCCACATTCCTTGGCGATAATACTTGTGCCCTCCAGCGCAATAGCCTTAGTCATAACAATGTCCATCCCCGGCTTAATGGCGCCTGCTTTAAGCAATTTATCCTTCTTGACCTTGCCAACACCCGTAACCGACACAACAGGACTGTTAACAACTCTTGTTACTTCCGTATGACCACCTATAACTTGTATATTAAGCTTCTTACAGGCCTCATTGATATCAGAAGTAATTGTCATAAGCTCATCTTCAAGAGTCTTGTCCGGCAACATAATTGTAACCATAACGCCAAAAATTTCCGCACCTGAACAAGCTATATCATTAGCCGTTATGTACACTCCCAGCTTGCCGACATCCTTAGCCGTTCCTGTTATCGGATCGGTTGACATAACCATTACTTCGTCATCTGCGACCTTGACAGCTGCACAATCTTCACCAACCTTGGCGCCGAGTACAACCTCTTCTCTTACGTTATTAACTTTACTTAGCACGCATCTCTTCAGCATGCTCTCTGGTATTTTCCCCGGTTTCATGATTATACTGCCGGCTGTTCTGCGCTCTGCTCTGCCGGCTCTGCCGCAGGCTCCGTTGTTGCCGGAGTGCTCGCTGCCGGTGCACCCGCTACCGCCGCCTTAACCGATGCTTCGTCATTGGTTGCTATTGCCGCATCTATGGCTGACTTACCCGCTGCCGATAGTCCGTTAGCACCAATGACATATACCGCATTACTTGCCTTATATGTACTATTATTAAAAATGCTCCTGCTTTGTTCTACACCGTTTACCTTAACAATTTTCCATAATCTTGCCGTATAACCTGTGTGAGGTCCTTGTTCTCTTGTTATAGAACCGGCAGGCGCGTTGGCATCGAATTTGTAAGATACACCGGCTTCTGTTGTAGATGTTACTTCGCTCTCAAAATCTATTGAACGGCTAGGATCCCTTGTCTCTTTACCGTATACGTTGAAGTATATCTTGCCGCCTTCACAATAGCCTTCGATGTAAATAGGTGTCTCTTGATTATTCTTGAATTTAAAATCAAGAATACCCTCTGCAATAGCCGCGTCCATTGAAGGCTTAACATACGTAACAATCATTGAGTGACAATTACGCTGTGTAACCTCAAGCTCGGACCTGATTACAGCGTTATATAACGTCGTTGAAACCTGACATATACCACCACCATAGGTCTCAACCGTTGTACCGTTCTCATATGAACCGGCAAGCTCATATCCGTTCTCTGCAGTAAACGGAACAACCGCTTCCGTTACGGAGAAGGATTCGCCCGGATAAAGAATCGAGCCGTTAATCTTCTCACATCCGTTACGCACATTCTTGGCACGACCTGCTGCCGATGACGAATAATCCGTGCTGTAGCTTCCGAGACAATCTTGAACTGATTGCAGCTCCTCTTGAGAACCGATTGGATCCTTAGTCTCTACCACAAGATCAATCTTACTGTTCTGACCATTCCAGTCCTTAGTAATATAATCAGATATCTTATTGGCAGATGCATTAATATCAACAAGCTTACCTTGTGTACCCGGCACATATGTAAATGTACCGTTCTCATGCTTTAATCCGTTATTAACCACCTTGGTATCAAGATAAACCTTATTCTTCTCTAAATACTCTGCAACCGATGCATTCTTGGCAGTAAGTGATACCTTAAAGTCCTTACCCTTGCCGGATTCTAAATCCTTAGAGGCTTTATATCTGTATAATGGGTTGCCCTCATTACCGTAATTGGCTGCACGCTCAGCCACATCATCATTCTTAATACATAAATTCAATTCCTTGCCGGTAGCGTTAACTGACTTGTCTCCGGCATTAAGTGTAAATACTGTGCTCTTACTGTCACCCAGGCTGGAATCTACCGTCTTCTCTGCTTTGGCCACAGTCTGACCCGATACATCAACACCCTCAATCGTAATGCCCTTGGGAATTACCTTTTCTTCCTCACTGTTGTTATCTAAAGCTTGTGTGTTCGATGTTGAATTAGCTGTAGAGTTATATGTTGAATTGGCTGCAGTGTTATTTGTACTGTTGGCTGCAACGGAACTAAAGCCCACAAGTCCTAACGCCATAACTGTTATAGCCATTATTAATACAATTCGTTTGTTTACCTTGCTCATAATTTACCTCTTATCACATATTATCTGTTAACGATGCTGTCATTAAATTATTTGCATTCTACATTGTATGTTACCTCTTACTTTATATCGAAAATGTGATATACTTAATTAACCGTTCAGAGCCTATTCGTCTCTGAACTATAGTACATTTTAGCACAAAATAGACTAATTTTTTTACTTTTTTTACTAAATATATGTGTCAAATATAGAAAGGATGCACAAATGGTTTTTCCTTTACTCGGGCTGATTCTTGTAGGCATGGTTGCACTTGCTTTACGATACAGACATCTTAATAAGAAAATTGATAATGATAAGGAAGATTTTTATGAAAGAGAGCGTCGTGCCAATTCTACGCTTGCGAAAGACATTTCAAATATCAAATATCTTACCGTACCGTTAGACAAATGGCCCATCGGACAAATAGACGCCCCCGACATCAAGGCTATAGAAGATAGGCTAAAGGCTTTATCCGACAAAGACATCCTTAACCTTACTCACAAAACAAATACGGATCTCAAGGAAGAATACGGCGTACCTAATTTTGATAAGATGCAACAGGTGGGCGATAATTTCAATGACTTAACCGTTGCCATCGTAGACTATGCCAATGAACTGATGCTCCATAACATGTATGACGAAGCTATTACCGTATTGGAATACGGTATTGTTATCGGCACGGATATGAGTAATAACTACACTATGCTTGCAGATTGCTATGCATATAAAAATCAGCCCAGACGCATAGAAACTCTACGCACCCAGGCAGAGAACTACGAAGGAATTATGAGAAGCAGTATCCTTAAGCACTTAGATGAATTACTGGAAAATAATACTACCGAGACGGAGAATTTTGATGCGAATGAATGACGTACATTTAAGCATTAATAGTTCTTCATAATATCATTAATATACTTCTTGTAATCATCCTTAACATCATTCGGACCATCGATATAAACGTTATCACCAAGTCCCGTCAGCCAGCCATAGAATGCGGGACCGACCTCGAGTTCAAGTCTGATCTTAGCCATATCGCCCTTAGTAACAATGCTTATATCTCGTCCGAATCTATCAATAAAGATACCTACCTTAGACTTATCGCACATAATGCTTACCGTCTTGTTATCTCCTTGATACATGCCAAATGAATTACTTGCGATTCTGGCAATCTCTGTTCGATCAATCTTACTGACACCCTGTCTAATCTCATCAAGCTCTGTTGCCTCTTCCATCTTATCAACTCTATAATATCTGATGTCCTCTCTGAGATCGGAATACGCAACAAGATAATAATTCTCTTCAAACCACAACAGACAAGCGGGACTTACCGTAATGGCTTTACCATCATACTTGAATTCCTTCTCCTTATTGACATCCCAATTATAGTATTTAAAGCTCATCTTATGATTCTCATCAATACATCTGTATATCGTATCGATTGCATAGAATATCTTGTCGCTCTTGCCTCTGTTACGATTGGCAACAACCACCTGTCTTGAAAGCTCGGCGGCATCATATATATTGCCGAGTGAACCGACTCTCTTTGCTAAATCTCTGGCTTTGTTCTCGCTTATAAATCTGGAGGAGGAAATAGCATCAACGAGAAGTTTAAGCTCTGCCAATTCAAAGCTCTTCGATGCAATGTAATATCCGCCCGTATATTCCTCTGACTTCTCGATATCAAGACCGTATTCTATAAGTGTGCTTATATCTGCGTAAATGCTCTTTCTTTCGGCCTGAATGCCCATGGCGGCTAAGCGGTCTATTAGGTCGTTGGCGTTAAGCGGGTGGGCTTCGTCGGTTTCGTTCAAGAGGATATTCATTATGTATAGTATTTTAATTTTTTGACCATATTTGTTAGCCATTGTATCTCCTTATTAATCCGGCCCTCTTTGCCAACTGTCCTTATGGACTACGGTCCAAATGGCTTATTAACTCAGATCTCGGACAAAGTACCTCTGTTCCAACCGGGCATTCGCCCAACGTTTCCACAGAGGTCTTTGCTCCTCGACCTAAGTGTTAAATTCTACTACAACCTGTCTTGGCACCTTCGTCCTTAATTAACTATTCTGTGAGAGGGCCTACAACTACTGTTCCACAATAAATAATACCCCTAGCGTACCGTAGCCACAATGACTTGCAACGGTACCTCCTGCGTTGGTGATGCATATCTCGTTGAATTTGTTAAGACTCTCTACGTATTCCGTAACCGAGTCCTCAATCTCCTTGGCCACACCTGTAAATGTTATAAATACACGCGTAGGGTCTGCGTGCATCATAGCTTCTTCCATATCCTTAACGTAATCAAGAACAACCTTAGAATACTTGCCACGATACTTCTTGCCCGGTTGCATATTGCCATCAACAACTTCGATACGTGGGTGAAGCTTAAGTGCACTTCCGGCAAATGCAGCTACTCCCGAGCATCTGCCTCCTCTGTGAAGATACGTAAGTGTATCAACTACGAAGCTTGCTCGCACATAAGGTCTGAGTGCTTCTATCTTCTCAACGGTTTCTGCTCTTGTCATGCCCTCTGCTACAAACTCTGCACATTTACATACAAGAAGGCCTATACCTGTAGATAGGTTCATTGAATCTATGACTGTAATCTTATCCTCTGCTTCAATCTCCTCAGCTGCAAGTCTCATTACATTGCCGGATGTTGACATAGTATCCGATATAGAAAATGCAATTATCTCATCACCATTATCTATAATGGGTTGAAACAGATTCATTGCATCCTCCATAGATGGTGCAGAGGTCTTAGGTGTTGTCTTATTCTCATCAGCCCATGCAAACAGTTCGGGAAGTGTAATATCTACTCCGTCCTTGTATTCCTTGTCACCACATAATATATGTAGTGGTAAAATCACAATATTAAAGCGTTCAACCAACTCAGGCGATAAATCGCATGTGCTGTCAGAGACAATTCTTATCATGTTCATGTCCTCCTTGACTTAGCCCAATAAGGTGTACCATTATTGGGACACATCTTTTTTCTTTCTTCTTCTCTTATATCTTCTCCTGCGCCGAGCCTTCTTGCCGTTAGCTTCTCTGTATGCATTAATCCTCTCGGCTATTGTATCATAATCTCTCTCGAACAGCTCCATACAGACTTGCTCTCTCAGAACGTCATGAGGTACACGGTCAACTATCATCTCCCCTACTGTCTTCTTAGACTTGTTCTTATAAGCCGGCAAATCATTAAGCTCCTGTATATGTGCAAGTTCGAATCGCCATAATATCTCTATCTTCTTATACCAATCCATATTAGGATTGAGCTCGGGCTCCCTTAGAAAGTAGAAATCCAACGACCCATCTTCAATCTCTTCAACGGTAATTATACCCCAGTGATCCGGCACATGCTCTGTTATATGATTGCCATGTGAGCTACCTACGACCACATAATTGTAATCATAATACAAGTCATAATATGCAACCTGTCTCGACAATCTGGCGTACGTGTCAGCATCCGACTTAATCTCTATGCCGTAAATGTCAGATTCCGTAATCATTACAGCATCTGCTCTCGCAGAGCCGATTTGCTTCTCTTCTAAGATACGCGTCTTGCCGTACTTTACTTCTAACAAGTCGAATAACGGCTCTCTTATATCCTTATCATATATCATTATTCTTCTGTATCAGTGCTGTCACTGCCGGCATTAGAATCACTTGTACGATCATTATCGCCACCGGTCTCTATATCCTTGCCCGGAACCTCGACATCTTTATCCTTGCCAAGCACCTCATCCTCTGTATTCTTGCCCAGAACTTCATCAACTGTAGCCTTTGCATCTTCAACTGCTTCTTCAAAAGCTTGCGGTTCTTTAACCTCTTTTTGTGCCTGTACATTTTCTACAGTAGCAGCGTTTGCGGCTGCCTGATTAACATTTACCACATTAATAGTCGGAGATGTATAACCTGTACTTCCACCCATCTTAAGTGCACGATACAGATTGGCATCAGTAGCATAATAATACGGATTAACGTAGAACAGACCAAGAATACCGCATGTAAGGGAGTTCAATATGAACCAACCTAAGAATGATAAGTCAAGCACAAATGTATCCAACTTATTACCCATCATCATGTTCTTGGATCTAGCGAAGGCTTCCTTGTATGACATATTGGGATTCTCTGCAATCAAATATGGTATCATGCGATACTCATAAGCCTTGATAATACCCGGCACAATGAATAAAAGGGTCCATAATCCTGTAAAAATATCCCTGAGAATTAATGTTCCGACATTCTTCAAATAATTATTCTTAAAGCCATTAAGCAAATCCTTAGTCTCGGCAGGCCTATCATATGCTTTAAGGAACAATGATTTGGCTCCCAAAATTACCGGATTAATAAGAAATGCTTTAATTGAAAGAGTGACTGCCAAGGAAATCAGAGTTACAATTAAAACAATAGGCAGAACAATGGCAAGAACCATTCCGACAATTGCAAACGCTTGCCCGAATTCCTGTACGTCAGCAGCATCCTCATCTCTGAAGTGACCCCTGTCTCCATTGTCAGACTTACCTTGATTATCATTAATCGACGGATCACTGTTCTGTATATATTCATTAATCCCCGGTATGTCACCGATATTACCGTTCCTAATATAATCGCCGATATTCTCAGGCACTTCTATAGTCTTACCGTCCTGCTCGATTATAATCTTACCATCCTTCTCTGTAATTTGGGCGCTATGGGACTGGCTATCCGTGCCTTCCTCTATAGTTGAATAATGACGATAACTCTTACTTTTATCATGATTATCGGAACCATTTGTTATGCTGAGCGCACTTATAGCACGCCCAACGCCTCCTCCGAAAAACCCTCCGGTCAATCCACCTGTTAGCAACGCTATAAGGAGTGCCGCCAAGACAAATCTCCAATAATTATCCTTATATGTAAAAGCCTTCTTCGCTTCTTCCTTTATTAATTGTCTATTCCACATATACTTGACTCTTTCTATTATTCTTCTACCTGCTCCTCACTGTCACTCACTGCTTCTGTAGCTTGCTCGCTATCCTCCTTCTTAAAAGCTTGCGCACCGCCGTCCTTCTTAATAGCTCTGTAAAGATTGGCATCTGACGCATAATAATACGGATTTACAAAGAAAATACCGAGTATTCCGCAGGTTAACGCATTAAGTAAATACCATCCTATAAATGATAAATCAAACACAAAAGCCTTCCACTTATTACCCATCATCATCTCTCTTGACGCTTTAAATGCCTCAGAATAAGATATGTCCGGATTCTCCGAAATTATATAAGGTATCATACGATATTCATACATCTTGATAATACCCGGTATTACAAAGAGGCATGACCACAAAAATGTAAATACATCACGAAGAACAAGTGTCACCACATTATTCAAGTAATTATTTTTAAAACCGTCCAACAAATCATCGTACTTTGCAGTTCTGTCATAAGCCCTAAGATAAAAGCCCTTGGCTCCGAGTACTATAGGATTAACCGCAAAGAACCTTATTGCAAGTCCGAGTATAATATATACAATTGTAACCGGTTTGAAAAATATGGCTACGAGATTACCTATAACTGCCGATACGCCACCTAATTCCGAACCGACTGCCCCACTTAGAATTGCCAAAATGAGGGCTCCTAATACGAACTTCCAATAGTTATAATTATCCTTGTATGTGAATACATTCTTGGCTTCCTGCTTAAGCAGCGCTCTATTCCACATTGTCTTTGCCTCCCTTCTATGCTGTCGCTTCTTCCTTTACCGTTGCGTCTTCCTTCTTGTCCTCACCACTGTCTGACGGAGTGCCTCCATTCTTATCCTTAAACACCAGCTTAAGTAACATTGGCGTTATAACAGTTGTCACAATAACCATAACTACAATCGGCGCAAATAAATCCTCTCCGATAAGTCCAACCTGTTGTCCCTTCGCGGCAACTATGAGCGCAACCTCCCCACGGCTTATCATACCAACACCAATTTGTATTGATTCCTTGCCGGTAAATTTACATATCTTGGCACCCAATCCGCAACCAAACAGCTTACTGAAAACTGCCACAATCGTAAGAACGATTGCAAACATCCAAAGCGAACCGCTCATTCCGCTAAACGTAGCCTTAATACCGATGCTCGCAAAGAATATCATAGCAAAGAAATGATTATTAATTATCTCAACTCTATCATCAAGGTACTTAGCTGTCTTGGAATTACAAAGCATAAGTCCGGCAAAGTATGCACCTGTAATGTCGGCTATACCGAAGAATTCTTCAGATGCAAATGATAATACAAAACAAAATACCAGTCCGAAAATCGATGCTCGTCTCCTGCCGTCTCTCGTCTCAATGAATGGCTTGATAGCCTTAATGACAAGGAATAATACAACAAGTGCCACCGCATATATACCAATCTTAATGAATACTGTTGATACCTCAACCTCTGGATCTGCGAGACTTGTTACAATTGTAAGTACGATAATACCGAGAATATCGTCAATTACAGCCGCACCAAGTATTGTTGTACCGACAGCTCCTCTGAGCTTGCCCATCTCTCTTAACGTCTGTACCGTTATGCTGACGGACGTGGCGGTCAATACCACTCCGACGAAAATACACTTAAGTACCTCTGTGTGGTCGGCAAGATTCTCGTGGAAGAATAATGCATATGCTCCTGCTCCCAAAACCAGAGGCAATATTACACCACATACAGCTACCACAAATGACGCAAGCGCATTATTCTTAAGCTCCGTCATATCCGTCTCAAGACCGGCACCATACATCAAAAGTATAACGCCAACCTCAGCGGCATATTCTATAAATGTACCCACATCACCGTCAAAGTTCACCACTCCCAGAAGCGATGGGCCTATAACAATACCTGCAACAAGTGCTCCGACCACCTCCGGTAAATGTATCTTCTTGGCCAATATACCAAGTAACTTTGTAGAGAAAAATATTATTGCCAAACCAAGTAAAAATTTGTAATCCATCAGACACTCTCCTTTGAAAGCCATTTTCATATATTATGTGATTTCACACTACTTAATAATAAAACAAACGAGCTTATTTTTCAATAAGCTCTTAATAAATATGTGTCATTATTCGGACACCTCAGAATATAACAATTGCTTGCACAATTCAATCTTATCTTCAGATTTCTCGCTATTTTCAAATGTAACGTTGCCCTTTGTAGTCCTATCCGTTAATAATCCCGCAACGTCAAGACGCCTTCGCATCTCTCTCGCCGTACCTTCGCTACCATCGAAAATGCGAATTCCGGGGCCAAGTATTCCGCTTATAGTAGACCTGACAAACGGGTAATGTGTACACCCGAGTACTACCGCATCAATACTTCCGTCTCTGTACGGCATAAGTAATCCTTCCAAGAAGTTCTTAACCTCTGCCGAATCCGCTTTGCCTTCCTCTACATACTCCATAAGTCCGGGACATGGCAATTTATATATAGTTGCAATATCCTCAAATCTTTCAAAGAGAAATCTAAACTTATCTTCCTTAATAGTCATAGGCGTTGCAAGAACAAGCACTCTTGAATTGCGCTTATATGTGGCTGCCGGTTTAAGCGCCGGCTCAATTCCCACAAGTGGCAAATCGGGATACATTTCCCTGAGTACCCTGACAGCTGCAGACGTAGCGGAATTACACGCTATTACACACCCCTTTACAGGTATCTTAATAAAGTCTTCAACCTTAGCTATTGTAAGTTCTCTTACCTCTTCGGTTGTCTTCGTTCCGTAAGGAGCATTAGCTGAATCTCCAAAATATATAAAGTCCTCGCACGGCATAATCTTCACAAGTTCTCTTAAAACACTGATTCCGCCGACTCCCGAGTCGAATACCCCTATCGGTTTAGAATTAAGCTTACCTAAATTCATACATTTCCCTTAATACATAAAAAGCAAGACCTATACACGGTCTTGCCTTATATGAATACAAAACAATAATTAAACGAGCTCTAAAACAACCTCTAAAGCACCGTCACCCTTACGCTGACCGATCTTGATGATTCTTGTGTAACCACCCTTGCGATCCATATACTTAGGTGCGATATCATCAAAGAGCTTGTTAGGCATATTAATTGTTCTTACCTTATCCTTATCATCTCTCTCCTGAACAGGATAAAGAACCTTAAGCATCTCTCTTCTTGCATGAAGTCTTGAAGGCTGATCCTTCTTGATAGTCTTATCAACTGTATCATATACAGTTACCTTCTTACCATCAACAACTTCCTTAACACGTCTGCCTGTCTTATCCTTACGTGCTTGCTTTGCCTGAATGGTTACTTCCTCGAAGTTATCCTTTTCCTTGCAGGCAAGTGCAATTAATCCTTCGGCAATCTTCTGTACTTCCTTAGCCTTAGCCTCAGTTGTAATAATCTTGCCATGGTAGAGAAGCTGTGTTACTTGGTTACGAAGTAATGCCTTTCTCTGTGATTTTGTTCTACTTAACTTTCTGTACTTTGCCATAACTTAACCTCCTTTGGCAATACATTCCCGTGCGTCATGCGACTTATCGGTTATGTAAAATGTGGTTGGGCGCCGCGCCTGTGGACTTACCGGTGACCCTTATTGGAGTCTATTCTCCATCCCTGGCTAATGAAACTCCTAACTCTCTTAGCTTATCAACAATCTCGTCTAATGACTTACGTCCGAGATTCCTTACCTTAGACAATTCTGAATATGTCTTACTTGTAAGCTCTGCAACAGTGTTAATGTTAGCACGCTTAAGACAATTGTAAGAACGAACCGTAAGTTCTAAGTCATCAATACTCTTATCGCTTGCAACAGGTGTGTCTTCATCTTCCTGTACGTTCATTACCTCTGCACCTACCGCTACCTCTGAGAGATTAATGAAGAGACTTAAGTGCTCTGATAATACCTTGGCAGCGAGGCTTAATGCATCATCTGCAGACATGGTACCATTAGTAAATACTTCGATAGTCAACTTATCAAAATCTGTTACGTTGCCGACACGAGTATCCTCTACCTTGATGTTAACTCTCTCAATAGGTGTATATATAGAATCTATTGCGATAACACCAATCGGTGTATCCTCTGTCTTATTCTTGTCAGCGCTGATATATCCGCGTCCCGATGTTACGGTAAGCTCCATATATAGCTTAGAGCCGGCACCGCAGTTGGCAATAACAAGATCCGGATTAATCACTTCTATATCAGAACCGAATTCAATATCGGAAGCCTTTACTACGCCTTCGCCCTGAAAGTCAACGTAAGCTGTCTTAGGCTCATCATTATCACTGACATCGCGAAGCTCGAGATTCTTAATATTCATAACAATCTCTGTAACATCTTCCTTAACACCTTCTATTGTGCTTAATTCATGAAGTACGCCATCTATCTTAATCTGGCTTACTGCAGTACCCGGAAGAGTAGAAAGCATAATTCTTCTAAGAGAATTGCCAAGTGTTGTACCATAGCCTCTCTCAAGCGGCTCCACAACAAACTTGCCGTACTTCTTGTCCTCTGAAAGCTCTGCTATCTCAATGTTAGGTCTGTTAAAATTAAACATGTATTTTCCTCCCTAGGTCGGGTTTTTATTATTTAGAATATAACTCGACGATAAGCATTTCATCAACAGGTACATCTATTTGGTCACGAGTTGGCAACTCCTTAACTGTACCTGTAAGGTTGTCTTGATCAACATCCAACCAATCAGGAACTATTCTGCCACTTGTAACATCCAATATCTCTTTGAATCTCTGAAGGTTCTTGCTCTTCTCACGTACTTCGATAACATCACCCGGCTTAACGCTGTATGAAGGGATGTTAACACTCTTGCCGTTAACTAAGAACATCTTATGGTCAACAACCTGTCTGGACTCCTTACGTGTTCTGGCAAAGCCCATACGAAATACTACATTATCAAGGCGTTGTTCAAGCATAATCATAAGGTTCTCACCTGTCATGCCCTTCTTCTTATCAGCCTTCTTATAGTAATTTCTGAAAGGCTTCTCCATTACGCCATAGATAAACTTAGCCTTCTGCTTCTCTCTTAACTGTAAAGCATATTCTGATTTCTTACGTCCGTTTCTTAACGGTTTTCTTCTTGATTTCTTATCATATCCTAAGAATACAGGATCAAGATCAAGTGATCTGCATCTCTTAAGGACAGGTGTCTTATCAACTGCCATCTAATAATCCCTCCTATTATACTCTTCTACGCTTCGGTGGACGACATCCATTATGTGGAACAGGTGTAACATCTGTGATTGATGTTACCGCAATACCGCATGCATTAAGTGCACGAATTGCTGCCTCTCTTCCGGAACCCGGTCCCTTTACGAATACGTCAACTGACTTTAATCCATGTATAAGTGCCGCATTGGCAGCTGTCTCTGCAGCCATCTGTGCAGCATATGGAGTAGATTTCTTAGAACCTCTAAATCCAAGGCCACCTGCACTGGCCCAAGATAATGCATTACCCTGTGCATCCGTCAATGTAACAATTGTATTATTAAAAGATGCCTGGATATGCGCTTGTCCGCGTTCAACGTTCTTCTTGACGCGCTTTTTTGTTGATTTCTTTGCAACTTTAGCCATATCTAAATCTCCTTACAATTTACTTTTTCTTACCAGCTACCGTTCTCTTCGGACCCTTACGCGTTCTTGCGTTAGTCTTTGTCTTCTGTCCGCGAACAGGTAAGCCCTTCCTATGACGAATACCACGATAACATCCAATCTCTTGAAGTCTCTTAATATTAAGAGCGATTTCTCTTCTGAGTTCACCTTCTACTGTCATATCTTCATCAACAACAGCACTGATCCTCTTAACTTCTTCGTCTGTCAAATCCTTGACACGTGTATCAGGGCTTACTTTTGCTTTCTCAAGAATCTTGTTAGAGCTTGCTCTACCGATTCCGTAAATATAAGTTAAGCCAATCTCGATACGCTTTTCTCTTGGTAAATCTACACCTGCAATACGAGCCATGTGAAAAGTACCATCCTTTCTACTACTATAACTACAATTACCATATCCTCTCCTATATCAAGTGGAGAGAGTTCCTTCAAGCAAAGAAAGAACTAACCGTCACGGTAAAATGACGATCCGCTGAATATACGTCTAGCGTTAGCCCTGTCTTTGTTTGTGCTTCGGGTTCTCGCAAATAACCATTACGCGACCCTTTCTCTTGATTACCTTGCACTTTTCGCACATAGGTTTTACTGATGATCTTACTTTCATGAGAGTCCTCCCTTCTCATATTAGTCATCTAATAATGTGTCTCGCCCATTATAATTCGCTTCGCGAAAGGGCTCGACGTGTAGCATTTTACTGCGTAAAAAAGCTACAAGCGCACATAGTCGCAGATAACAGTATATCAAAAACCCTTGACTAATGTCAAGGGTTTTTTCAACAAATCCATATTGTTCCAAAACCGGTCGTTAATAAGGCTTATTTGTCACGCCAAATTATTCTTCCTTTATCAAGATCATAAGGACTCATCTCAACAGTAACCTTATCTCCCGGTAGAATTCTGATATAATTCATACGAAGCTTACCACTGATATGTGCCAATATCTCGTGACCATTCTCTAACTCAACACGAAACATAGCATTGGGTAATTTCTCTAAAACCTTTCCTTCTACTTCAATTACATCAGCTTTTGACATCACATTTCTCCTTCTAATTGTCCTGCGCCTTGCAGGCATCTAAATAACTGTTATATTCCTTAACCGCCTTAGCAATCACATCATCATTAAGACTCTCCGTGTCCTCCAATATCCTTCGAACATTTGCAGGTAGCTTCTTAATCACTTGTACGTGCAATATGTTCTTACGCTTGGGCTTATCCACCGTCTTAGTTGTTCCGTTGGCAAGTGTCATATAACCATCGACCTCGCTCAGCACAACATATATATGATTTTTGTCGTGACCCGCTAAGGATTTTCCCAGGTAAATATTCATTTAACCTAAAATCTCTACGATGTTGGCAAATACATCTTCCATCGCCTGTGTACCGTCTACCGACTTAAGAATGCCTTGCTTCTTATAATAATCAATAAGCGGCTGTGTCTGCTCATGATATACATCAAGTCTCTTCTGAACTGTCTCAGGCTTATCATCATCTCTTAAGACAAGCTCGCTGCCACATACGTCACATATACCTTCCTTCTTAGGAGGGATGCTTACTATATGGTATGTTGCGCCACAGTCAAGACAAGCACGACGACCGGACATACGTTTAACAATATTTTCATCAGGTACATCTACATCGATTGCGAAGTCCATGCTTTCGCCTAACTTATTAAGTGCATCCGTTAGAGCCTCTGCTTGCGGAATTGTCCTTGGGAATCCGTCCAGAACAAAGCCATTCTTGCAATCATCCTGTCCGATTCTGTCTACAACAAGATCGCATGTTAACTCATCAGGAACCAAGAGTCCTTGATCCATGTATTCCTTAGCCTTCTTACCAAGCTCTGTGCCGTTCTTGATATTGGCGCGGAATATATCTCCTGTTGAAATGTGTGGAATAGAGTACTTTCCTGCGATTTGCTTCGCTTGTGTTCCTTTGCCGGCACCCGGCGCACCCAACATAATAATCTTCATTGATGATACCCCCTTTAATTAAGTCTCTATCCGTAAGCCATTCACGGTACGAACCCCCCTTCCGTCTGACAAAAGACTCCAAGGGATTGTCCCGCTGAATAGCTTCGGTTCAGATAATTCCTATCTGTAATCCATTCATATGTACGAACCCCCCTTCCGTCTGACGAAAGACTCCAAGGGGTTGTCCCACTGAATAGCTTCGGTTCAGATAATTCCTATCTGTAATCCATTCATATGCACGAACCCCCTTCCGTCTGACGAAAGACTCCAAGGGGTTGTCCCGCAAAATAGCTTCGATTCAGATAATTCCTATCTGTAATCCATTAATATGTACGAACCCCCCTTCCGTCTGACGAAAGACTTCATGGGGTTGTCCCGCAAAATAGCTTCGATTTAATCCAAGAATCCCTTATAGTTGCGAACCTTCATCTGGGATTCGATTTGCTTGATTGTCTCGATTACAACACCGACTACGATGATAATTGATGTTCCGCCAAACGATACATCTGCTCCGAACAATCCGTTGAATACGATCGGAATAATTGCAACTATTGATAAACCGATAGCACCGATAAATATGATGTTATTAAGTACATGCTGCAAATAATCGCTTGTCGGCTGTCCCGGTCTGATTCCCGGAATTGAGCCACCCTGCTTCTTCATATTGTTGGCAATCTCAAGCGGATTGAATGTAATCGTTGTATAGAAATATGCAAATGCAATGATAAGCAGAACATATACAACCGCACCTATCGTATAATAGAATTGATCTACTTTGAACCAGTTCGACTGAGACAATCCCTTAAGGACATGACCCCAGAAGCCTTCAACACTGTTTGAGCCTTTAATTAAGCTTACAATGATAACCGGTGTCTGCATAAGTGACTGTGCAAAGATTACAGGAATAACTCCGGCTGTATTAACCTTAAGCGGAATATGTGTGGTATTACCACCAACCTGTCTTCTTCCCTGCATCTTACGTGAGTATTGTACAGGTATTCTTCTCTCTGCATTTTGTAAATATACTACAAGTATTACCGTTGCAACAATGATTGCTATAATAATCACACCGCTAAGTATTGCCTTAGCAACAATCTTACCTTCGATAAACTGATTGTAAAGCGATACAAGATCACTTGGAATACGAGAGATGATATTAATAATAAGTACAATTGATATACCATTACCGACACCATGCTCTGTAATTTGCTCGCCAATCCACATAAGTACTGTTGAGCCACCTGTAAGAACGGTTATAACAAGGATTACATATAATGCATTGTATTCTGTAAGATATCCGCTCTTACCAAATCCAATAGCCATAGCTGTTGACTCAAAAAGCGCAAGTGCAACAGTTAAAATTCTTGTAATCTGTGTCATCTTCTTACGGCCCTGCTCGCCTTCCTTTTGCATCTCCTCCAGCTTAGGAATTGCAATTGTAAGAAGCTGCATAATGATTGATGATGTAATGTATGGTGTAATACTTAATGCAAAAACTGACATTTTCTCAAAAGAACCACCTGTAATTGCATCAAAGAAGCTCATTGAGTCTCCCGTTGCATTAAATAGTTCCTTGAAAACATCCGGATCAACACCCGCAACAGGTATTCCTGATCCAAGTCTTACTACCACAAGCATCAAAAACACAAAAAATATTCGTCTTCTAAGATCCTTGATCTTGAACACATTAATAAATGATTGAATCATTAGATCACCTCTGCCTTACCGCCTAAAGCTTCTATCTTCTCTTTTGCGCTTGCACTGAAAGCGTTCACTGTAACATTTAACTTCTTAGTAAGCTCTCCGCCACCAAGAATCTTAACACCATCGCGTGGGTTCTTAACAATTCCCTTATCAATAAGTGTCTCAACTGTTACGTCTGTACCGTTATCAAACACTTCAAGTGCTGACATATTAATACCTACGATATTCTTAGAATTCCTACATGTGAATCCTCTCTTAGGTATACGTCTGTATAATGGCATCTGGCCACCTTCGAAACCGGGTCTTGGAGCACCTGAACGAGCCTTCTGTCCTTTGTGTCCCTTACCGGCTGTCTTACCATTACCTGATGCGTGTCCACGACCACGTCTGAAATTATCGCTATGCTTTGAGCCTTCTGCAGGCTTTAAGTTAGATAAATCCATCTTCTGACACCTCCCTTATTCTTCAACTTCTACTAAGTGGTTAACGTGTCTGATCATGCCGCGTGTAGCATCATTATCAGGTAGTTCCACTGTCTGATGAAGCTTTCTGAGTCCCATAGCTTCAACAGTCTTCTTATTCTTAGGTACCGCTCCGATTGGAGACTTTACAAGTGTTACTTTGATAGTCTTTCCCTTCTTAGGCATCTTAATTTCCTCCTATCCAACGAGAATCTTATGCAAGAATCTCTTCTACAGTCTTACCGCGAAGTCTTGCAACTTCTTCAGGAGACTTTAACTGACTGATTGCGTCAATTGTTGCAAGTACAACATTTTGCTTGTTAGATGAACCCAATGACTTCGTACGAATATTCTGGATTCCCGCAAGCTCACATACCGAACGAGCCGGACCACCGGCGATAATTCCTGTACCTTCAGGAGCTCTCTTAAGTAGTACCTGTGCACCTGTATGCTTACCGATAATATCATGTGTGATACTATGGTGCTCATCTAATTTAACACTAACAAGATTCTTAATGGCATCTTCTTTACCCTTACGGATTGCTTCAGGAATTTCAGTCGCTTTACCAAGGCCTGCACCTACGTGACCGTTGCCGTCTCCAACAACTACGAGCGCGGTGAATCTCATGTTACGACCACCCTTAACAACCTTAGTTACACGCTTGATCGATACCACGTTTTCATTTAATTCCAATTGACTTGCATCAATAATTTCACGTCTCACGATTCGCTTCCTCCTTAAAATTCTAATCCGGCTTCTCTTGCTGAGTCAGCAAATGCCTGAATCTTACCTGCATATATAAAGCCACCTCTGTCAAATACAACAGTCTTGATATTCTTATCCAATGCACGCTTAGCCATAACTTCTCCAAGCTTCTTAGCTGCATCTACGTTATTAGTCTTATCAAGACCCTTACTTACTTCCTTATCAAGTGTTGATGCAGAAGCTAATGTGTTACCAACTGTGTCATCAATAATCTGTGCATACATATGATTATTGCTTCTGAATACGGCAAGCCTTGGCATTTCGGCTGTGCCGGAAATTTTATTACGAATTCTCTTATGCTTATCTTGGCGAACAATCGCTCTTGACTTTTTCTTGATCATTTATCCGTCACTCCTTCTTTGTAGTTCTTATCAACCGTTAGGTCCCAACATCGCTTCGCGATGTCGCCTTCGGTTGACTACGTCAACCCATTACTTACCAGTCTTACCAACCTTACGTCTAATAACCTCATCAGCGTACTTAATACCCTTGCCCTTATAAGGTTCAGGTCTTCTCTTGTCTCTGATTTCAGCGGCGTATTGACCAACTTTTTCCTTGTCAATTCCTGAAATGATAATCTTATTACCATCTACCTTAGATTCAATTCCTTCAGGATCTGTCATCTCTACCGGATGAGAAAATCCTAAGTTAAGTGTTAACTTCTTACCTGACTTCTGAGCCCTGTAACCAACACCGTTAACCTCAAGTGTCTTCTCATAGCCTTCTGTAACACCGATAACCATATTGTTAATAAGTGTTCTTGTAAGACCATGGAGAGATTTCATCTTCTTAAGATCATTAGGTCTTGACACTGTAACCTCTGCGCCCTCAACCTTAACTTCCATCTCAATTGGAAGCGTTCTCTCAAGTGTTCCTTTAGGACCTTTAACAGTCACATGATTATTTTCTGCCATTGTCACAGTTACACCTGCGGGAATGGCGATTGGCATTCTTCCTATACGTGACATGCCCGTACCTCCTTAATGTAGTTTACTATAAAAAGCTTTACTTATCCAACATTTCGCTTCGCGAAAACGTCGCCTTGTCGTAAGGGATCCGTCGCTTCACGACACCTTACGACCTACCATACAAAGCAGAGAACTTCACCGCCGACAGCTTCCTTACGAGCCTCTTTATCGGTAATGATTCCCTTATTAGTTGAGAGAATTGCTATACCTAAGCCACCGAGTACTGATGGTATCTCGTCCTTGCCTGCGTACACACGAAGACCCGGCTTAGAGATTCTCTTAATACCTGTAATAATCTTCTCATTCTTATCAGCGCCGTATTTCATTGTTACACGGATTGTCTTGAAGCTACCATCCTCTACGATGTCATACTTGCTGATATATCCCTCATCTACTAAGATACCTGCAATGGCAACCTTCATCTTAGATGCAGGAATATCTACTGTATCATGTTTTGCAGTATTTGCATTACGAATTCTTGTAAGCATATCTGCAATTGGATCACTCATTGTCATGATTTTATTCCTCCTAAACTTGTATACTTACCATGATGCTTTCTTAACACCGGGAATCTGACCTTTGTAAGCTAACTCCCTAAAGCATACTCTGCAAATACCATACTTTCTTAAATATGCATGTGGACGTCCACAAATCTTGCAACGACTGTATTCTCTGGTAGAGAATTTCTGCTTGCGTTGCTGTTTAACTTTCATTGATTTCTTAGCCATCTAAATTCCCTCCTAATTTTCAGCAAAAGGCATATTGAAAAGTTTTAACAACTCTCTGGCCTCTTCATCTGTTCTTGCTGTTGTTACAAATATAACATCCATACCTCTCACTTTATCAACCTTGTCATATTCGATCTCAGGGAATATGATTTGCTCCTTAATACCGAGAGCATAATTACCTCTTCCATCAAATGAATTAGGGTTAACGCCTCTAAAGTCACGTACACGAGGAAGTGCAAGATTAATAAGACGATCTGCAAATTCATACATCTTTTCACCACGAAGAGTGGTCTTGCATCCTATTGCCATGCCTTCACGAAGCTTGAAGTTAGCAATCGAATTCTTAGCCTTGGTAACAACTGCCTTCTGACCTGTGATTGTCTCCATGTCCTTAACAGCCGCATCTAATACCTTGGCATTTTCTTTTGCTTCACCAACGCCCATGTTGACAACAATCTTGTCGAGCTTTGGCACTTCCATTTTATTCTTATAACCAAACTTCTTAATCATAGCATCTATGATTTCATCTTGGTATGTATCCTTTAGTCTACTCACCGCTATAGCCTCCTTCCTAATTAGTCAATTACGTCGCCTGTTTTCTTGGCGTAGCGCACTTTCTTGTCTCCATCCATCTTGAAGCCAACCCTTGTAGGCTCGCCCTTGTGAAGGAGCATAACATTGGAAATGTTAATAGGAGCTTCCGTCTCTATTCTACCGCCGGCCTGATTAGCCATGCTTGGTTTCTGATGCTTAGTAACAATATTGATACCTTCGACGGTAACGGTATTTTGCTTAGCGTTAACTTCGAGCACTTTACCTTCTTTGTGAATATCTTTGCCGGCGATTACTCTTACCTCATCACCTTTTTTAATTTTCATCATTGCCATAGGTCGACCTCCTATAATACTTCCGGAGCAAGTGACACAATCTTCATAAATGACTTATCACGAAGCTCTCTTGCTACAGGACCAAAGATACGTGTTCCTCTCGGAGTGTTGTCTTCCTTTAAAATTACTGCAGCATTCTCATCAAACTTAATGTATGAGCCGTCCTTACGACGTGCACCCTTCTTGCTACGTACTACAACTGCTTGAACAACATCACCCTTCTTAACTTGTCCGCCGGGGATGGCTTCCTTAACAGTTGCGGTAACAATATCACCGATATTAGCATATCTTCTTGTAGAGCCGCCCATAACACGAATAACAAGTATCTCCTTAGCACCCGTATTGTCGGCTACCTTTAATCTGCTTTCTTGTTGAACCATGATAGCGCCTCCTTTTACTTAGCACGCTCTACGACTTCAACAAGTCTCCATCTCTTATCCTTAGAGAGAGGTCTTGTCTCCATTACTCTTACGGTATCACCCTTATGAGCATTGTTCTCTTCGTCGTGAGCCTTTAACTTATATGTTCTCTTAACAATCTTATTATAAAGTGGATGCTTAACGTTGTCCTTTACGGCAACAACGATTGTCTTATCCATCTTATCGCTTACAACAACGCCTTGACGTGTTTTTCTTAAGTTTCTTTCCACGATTTAACTCCTTTCTAATTAACTATTTTCCGGCCGCTGCCTCACTCTTTACAGTCTGAATTCTTGCGATGTCTCTTCTGACTTCCTTAATTCTTCCTGTGTTCTCTAATTGATTGGTAGCATTCTGAAATCGTAAATTAAAAAGTTCTCTCTTGGCTTCTACCAATTTCGCATCAAGCTCTTCAGGAGCCAATGTTCTTAAATCTTTGAGATAATCTTTAGTTTTCATCTGCTCCTCCTTCCAAATCAGCCTTTGATACAATCTTACACTTACAAGGGAGCTTATGAGTTGCAAGACGAAGAGCTTCCTTAGCAATCTCTTCCTCAACTCCGGCAATCTCAAACATAACTCTTCCCGGCTTAACTACTGCAACCCAGTATTCTACGGCACCTTTACCTTTACCCATACGAGTCTCGGCAGGAGTCTTAGTAATTGGCTTGTCAGGGAAAATCTTAATCCATACCTGACCACCACGCTTTACGTAACGAGTCATCGCTACACGGGCTGCTTCTATTTGATTTGACTTTATCCAACAAGGTTCTGTGGCAACAATACCATATTCACCGTAAGTAATCTTATTACCTCTGGTTGCCTTGCCCCTCATAGAACCTCTGAATTGCTTTCTATGCTTTACTCTCTTAGGCATTAACATTAGCGGTTTCCTCCTTCCTTGTTCTCCTTCACAGGAAGTATCTCACCTTTGTAAATCCAAACCTTAACACCAACCTTACCATAGGTTGTATCAGCCTCAGCGAAACCATAGTCGATATCAGCTCTTAAAGTCTGAAGAGGAATTGTTCCCTCATTATAGAACTCTGTACGAGCCATATCAGCACCACCGAGACGTCCTGATACAGATGTCTTAATACCCTGTACGCCTGCCTTCATTGCTCTTGACATGCAAGACTTCATTGCACGACGGAAGGATACTCTGTTCTCAAGCTGTGCAGCAATATTCTCTGCTACAAGCTGTGCATCCTTCTCAGGTCTCTTAACTTCCTTAATGTCAACAACAAGCTTCTTGTCTGTTAACTTCTGAAGTTCTGATTTAACTCTCTCTATCTCTGCACCACCCTTACCGATTACGATACCGGGCTTAGCTGTATAAACTATTACTTTAACACGGTCAGAAGAATCTCTTTCGATATTAATCTTTGATACGCCTGCCGCATATAACTTTTTCTTAAGAAATGTTCTGATATTATAATCTTCAACTAATTGGTCACCAAACTGATCCTTAGGTGCATACCACTTAGAATCCCAATCTTTGATAATACCAACTCTTAAGCCATGAGGATTAACTTTTTGACCCATGCTTTCCCTCCTTCTTACTTTCTGTCAAGCACAATTGTAATGTGACTCATTCTCTTCTCTATTCTGTAAGCTCTACCTTGCGCTCTAGGCTGAATTCTCTTCATTGTAGGACCTTTGTTAGCATAGCACTCTGCTATGTATAGCTCCTCAGCGCTGTAATTCTCTTCCGGATAGTTATTCTCTGCATTAGCAATTGCAGACTTTAATAACTTCTCTATTACCTTAGATGCGTATCTTGGGTTGTAACTTAGAATACCAAGTGCTGTTGTTACATCCTTACCTCTAATGGCATCTAATACAAAGCAAGCCTTTGTTACTGACATTCTTGCAAATGATAACTTAGCAGAAGGTCGGGTATCTTTAACAGCATTTCTTTCTTGCTTAATTTGACTTCTATGTCCCTTAGCCATGAGTAACTCCTTTCAGTTAACTAATCTTAGATTTCTTCTCGTCTTTGCCATGACCTCTGTAAGTTCTTGTTGCAACGAACTCTCCCAGCTTATGGCCTACCATATCTTCTGTGATGTATACAGGCACATGCTTGCGTCCATCATGAACAGCAATTGTATGTCCTACGAATTGCGGGAAGATAGTAGAACGACGAGACCATGTCTGAATAACACTCTTGTCTCCCGAAGCGTTCATGGCATCTATTTTCTTCAATAAGCTTTTGTCGGCAAATGGTCCTTTTTTTAATGAACGTGACATATTCTTCCTCCTTACTTAATCGCTCTACCGTCGCGTCTACGTACGATTAGCTTGTTAGATTGCTTGTTCTTCTTACGTGTCTTAAGTCCAAGTGCGGGTTTACCCCAAGGAGTACAAGGACCCGGACGTCCGATAGGTGCCTTACCTTCACCACCACCATGTGGATGGTCATTAGGGTTCATAACAGAACCACGAACTGTAGGACGAATTCCCATGTGACGTTTACGACCTGCTTTACCAATCTTGATAAGGTTATGCTCGCCATTACCGATAGTTCCGATTGTAGCTCTGCAATTAAGTGGAACCATTCTCATCTCGCCTGAAGGAAGTCTGAGTGTTGCATACTTACCTTCCTTAGCCATGAGCTGTGCCGAGTTACCTGCTGAACGAACAAGCTGTCCGCCCTTGCCCGGATATAACTCAATGTTGTGAACGAGTGTACCAACCGGAATGTTAGCAAGCGGTAAACAGTTACCGATGTTAACCTCTGCCTCGGGACCATTCTCGATTATATATCCAACCTTAAGTCCTTCAGGGGCTAAGATGTATGTCTTCTCACCATCTGCATAGCTAAGAAGCGCAATGTTTGCAGTTCTGTTAGGATCGTACTCGATTCCGACAACCTTAGCCGGTATTCCGTCTTTTCTTCTCTTGAAATCTATTACTCTATACTTTTGTCTATTACCACCACCATGGTGTCTAACCGTTATCTTACCTTGATTGTTACGTCCGGCGTTCTTCTTCTTAGACTTAAGAAGTGATTTCTCGGGAGTCTTCTTTGTAATCTCTTCGAAATCAGAACCGGTCATATTTCTTCTTGAAGGTGTATATGGGTTATATGTCTTGATTCCCATTTTGTTCTCCTTTCTATTCGACCATCGTTTCTAAATCACATTTTAAAGACCTGAGAAAATCTCGATCTCAGCACTGTCTTCCGTCAATGTAACGATTGCCTTCTTACTCTTAGCAGTCTTGCCGTATGTCATACCACGTCTCTTAGTCTTACCTGACTTATTCATCGTGTTAACCGACTTAACCTTAGTTCCTTCGAACATCTTCTCAACTGCTTCTTTAATCATTGTCTTGTTAGCCTCAGGATGTACTAAGAAAGTATATTTCTTATCAGCCATGCCGTTCATACTCTTCTCAGTTACGAGGGGCTTCAGGATTACATCATAATATTGTACATTAGCCATTATGCATACACCTCCTGAATCTTATCTACTGCGTCCTTGGTAAGAACGAGTGTGTTATACTTCAATATATCATACACATTGATTGTTTCTGTTGATGCTGTCTTAACTGTCGGAATGTTCTTAGCTGATGCAACAACATTCTTTGAGTCATCACCAAGCACAACAAGTGCCTTCTCAACCTTAAGGTTATCCATAACCTTAGCAAAGTTCTTAGTCTTAATCTCATCCATCTTAATCTCATCAACAACAATTATGTTATTATCTGTAACCTTAGATGAAAGAGCGCTCTTAAGTGCTAATCTCTTCTCTTTCTTATTCATCTTAAATGAATAATCTCTTGGTACCGGAGCGAATACAACGCCACCGCCTGTCCACTGTGGAGCTCTGATAGAACCCTGTCTTGCATGACCTGTTCCCTTCTGTCTCCAAGGTTTTCTTCCGCCGCCTCTTACTTCAGAACGTGTCTTTGCCTTCTGAGTACCTTGACGGTTATTGGCAAGCTGCTGTACTACAGCCATGTGTACTAAGTGTTCGTTAACTTCTACACCAAATACGGCATCATTAAGTTCGATATCACCGACTTCTTTGCCGTCCATATTGTATACGGATACTTTAGCCATCGTAAAGTTCCTCCTTTCATAATCTTAATTACTTAGTCTTCTTAACAGATTCCTTAATTGTTACTAAAGACTTCTTAGGTCCGGGAACTGCTCCCTTAACAAGCAGTAAGTTCTTCTCTGCGTCAACTCTTACAACCTCAAGGTTCTGGATTGTAACCTTAACGCTTCCCATATGTCCCGGCATTCCTTTGCCCTTGAATACCTTACTGGGTGAAGAACATGCTCCGTTGGAACCCTGATGGCGATGGAACTTAGAACCATGTGCCATAGGACCTCTGTGCTGTCCTAATCTCTTAATAGTACCCTGGAAACCTTTACCCTTAGAGATTGCTGTTGCATCTACCTTATCACCCTTTTCAAAGATATCAGCCTTAATCTCATCAGCCAGGTTATATTCTTCACAGTTATCGAACTTAAATTCTCTAACATATTTCTTGGCGCCTACGCCTGCCTTATCGAAATGTCCCATCTCAGGCTTATTAACACCGTGTCTTCTCCACACCTTCTTGTGTCCGCCGGCGTCAACGTTAACGCTCTTTTCCTTTGCATCTGCAAATCCTACCTGGATTGCATCATATCCATCATTATCTACTGTCTTGATCTGTGTTACGACACAAGGTCCTGCTTCAAGCACTGTTACAGGAACGAGTGAGCCGTCTTCACCGAACACTTGAGTCATACCAAGCTTCGTAGCCAAAATAGCTTTCTTCATTGTCTTTCCTCCTAATTAATCTACAGCGGAACGGAAGCAATCCGTTCATACTAGTTTACAAGGTGTCTCGCCCATTGTGTTCACCTGCGGTGAAGGGCTCGACATGCAGCACATCGACTTCGCCGATACGCAGCCTACTTCTCTTTCATCTTAATGCTGATATCAACACCGGCAGGCATCTCTAATGAAGAGAGTGCATCAACAGTCTTATCTGTTGGTGTAATGATATCAATAAGTCTCTTATGAGTTCTCTGCTCGAACTGCTCTCTTGAATCCTTATACTTGTGAGTAGCTCTAAGAATTGTAACGACCTCCTTCTTAGTGGGAAGAGGTACGGGTCCGCTCACCTTAGATCCATTCTTCTTAACAGTCTCGATAATCTTCTTGGCTGATGAATCAACGAGTTCGTGATCATATGCCTTAAGTGTAATTCTCATAAATTGAGTTGCCATAAAAAAAGTCGCCTCCTTTTCGCACTTTAATAGTGAGACAAGCGGTGACTGTACACTTAACCGTGTGTGTCCTATTTTACAACAGGAATATAACGGACGGTTTCTGCCTCATTTGGCAGACCTGTCATGTATACAGTGACTTGTCGTCAGTTTCCTAACTTGACATTCGCTCCGCCGAATTCTCTGCAGCCCGGCTAGTTAGCCTTGTGCAGTAACCTCAAACTTCATCGCTATCAATGTCACAGCGTGTACTAATATACACTAGATTAGTTTCTATTGCAAGGAGATTTTAAATTAGATTGTATTTTATTAAATACAAAAGAATATGGTTGTGCCACAAGTGTAACACAACCACTAGATGTTGATTTTTAGGCAAATGACTGAGCAGCCAAGGACCTGCTAAGCGACATTTCGTCATGAGCGCGCAGGTCCCTGGTGCGAAGGCATAAGATAATAATATAAGGTGTGTCACGGGGACATATCTTAAAACATAAGCCCTACAACTGACACAGTGTTTCTAAGAGACCTTAACGGGTCTCGGTGCTTAGCGATTCACAAGCGAAGCGCAGTGAGAGTTTAGCACCGCTAGGGGAACCCGTTCAGCTTTGTCAGTTGCAGGGCTTGTGGCGTATTTGTGTCAAGGGACACGTCCCGCTGACACACTAAATAAGATACCGTTATTAGTTGATGTTGCACTTATTCTCCAGCCATGCAATTCAACAATCTCCTTGGCAAGAGCAAGACCGATACCTGTATTGCCTTTGCTTCCGGTATGAGATGCATCAAATATGTTCGCCAACTCTTCTTCATCTATATTAGTGTCTAAGTCATTCCAAACAGTAAACGTATTATTGTAATACTTGATTTCAATCTTACTCTTGGCAAATTTTAGAGAATACGTAAACAAACCGGATATGACGTGTTCAAGCTTACCGGGGTCAGCTAACACATTTCCTGTAGCCATATCAACATCAACCCTCAAATCGAGCTCTGCTACTGCGCCCTCAAACGGCATTAGGACATCTTCCACGAACTCACCAAAGCGTATCTCTTCCTTATTGATGTGAACTGCACCACTCTCAACCTTAGCCATGTACAATATATCTTCTATAAGATCACTCATGTGCTTGGTCTCACCTACAATAATGCGCCCTGTCCTTTGATCGTCATTAACTATGCCTTGCTCTATAGCCTCTGCATAGCCTCCAATCATCATAAGCGGTGTCTTAAGCTCACGCGAAGTATTCTCGAAGAAATTCATCTGCGCCAATTCCTTCTGTTCAATGCTAAGGCTCATATAATAACCAAAAACAGCTCCGATAACACCTATTATAATGGCCATGATAATCATTGCGATGTTAATTCCTATAATGATTTCCGGTCCGCCGGACACATCTACATATGCCATCAGAAGATCTCCGGATTCATTAAAATCGTTAAATTCCTGTATATAATATGAATTTTCTCCCAGCTTAACCGATTGCATATCGGAAGCATCATTGTCGAGCACCCATTTATATATTTCTCGCTCCCTGGCTGTCAGCTCATCCGCATTGCTGTCCGACTTAGCTTCCTTAAAATACACCCACTGCGCATAGTATATGGCGTCTTTGGTTTCGTCTTCCGACGAATTATCTGCTTCATAAGACGTTACCGCCTCTATAGCGTCCTTAGCATTATTCTTAATCCAAAAATGCACGCATATATTAAATATTAATGTTATTAATATAATTATTGCAAAAGCAACACCACCTATTAGTATTGCTGTTCTTATCTTAGGCCTTTTCATCATTTATCTCCAACTTATAGCCAAAGCCCCACATAGCCTTGATATATACATTACTTCCGGCCAGCTTAAGCTTTGCATTGATGCGTCTTACAGTCTCATCAACTACACTCGTATTAATATCTTCAGAATCAATATCCCAGATTTCTTCAAGTAGGTCACTTCTCGAATACACATTTGGCTGATTCTTAAGCAGCAAGCTAAGAAGCTCAACCTCCATCATTGTAAGCTCTGCATCGTTGCCGCTTACTGTCACCTTCCTTGTCTTGGATGAAAATGTTACATCAACATATGTAATATCCTCATCCCCGGCCGATGTCTCTTGCATATTGACAAGGCGAAGAAGCGCACCCACTCGCATAACAAGCTGCATCGGCAAAAACGGTTTAGTTAAATAATCATCTCCGCCATACGTAAGTCCTTTCATCTTATCTGTCTTACAATCCTTATCTGTAATAATAATAATCGGCACCGAAGAAACCGATCTGATCTTCTTACATATAGTCATGCCATCAATAGTAGACCTTATTATATCTAAGATTACAAGGTCGCATGGATACGTGCGAAAAGAGGCAAAAAGCTCATCGCCTGTCTCAAAGCTTTCCACCTCATAACCCGCATTTTCAAGAAATCCCGTTAAAATCTCTCTAATATCTTGTTCATAGTCTGCTATGTAAATTGTCTGACTCATGACATTAACCTTCTCCACCTTTTCACAAATTATACACAATTATAACACTTATTATTATTATTTCAAGGTTGCTAAAACTACATATCCCGTAATGTATTCTTATATTCTATAATCTGATCGCGGTAGTCCGCAGCCAATTCGAAGTTAAGGTCAGCGGCTGCCTTACCCATCTTCTCCTTAAGCTTCTTAATAAGCTCTTCCAATTCCTCTTTATCCATTGCATCAACTTCCGTTAACATCTCGTTATCTTCTGCTGCAATTTCCTTGTAAATGCTGATTTGATCCGCTACTGCTTTCTTAATGGTAGTAGGTGTTATATTATGCTCTTCATTATATGCCTTCTGTATCTCGCGACGTCTGTTCGTCTCATCAATCGCCTTCTTCATTGAATCGGTTATCTCGTCTGCGTACATTATAACTCTTCCTTCGGTATTACGCGCCGCACGACCTATTGTCTGTATAAGCGACGTTTCGGAGCGAAG
>CAJOIL010000004.1 GCA_905234525.1 uncultured Lachnospiraceae bacterium
TGCCGTATGCTTCTGAGTATCTCAAAATTATTGCAATCGGATTGCCGGCTCTCATTATGCAGGCCGGAGGCGGACATCTCGTAAGAGCTGACGGAAGCCCACGTATGACGATGATAATCAATCTTACGGGCGCTGTAATTAACATAATACTCGATGCAATATTTGTAGCAGGAATGAATATGGGCATGACAGGTGCCGCCATTGCAACAATAATCAGTCAATACATCGCAACTATTATTGTAATCATATACCTGTTTCATTTCAAATCAGCCAAATTAACTGCAGATACCTTTATACCCAGAGGCTTTGCCGTTAAGGAAAGCGCCTCTCTAGGCGTCTCATCATTCTTCAACCAATTAGCAATGATGATTACTCAGATAATATTTAATAACAGTTTGAATTATTACGGCGCACAAAGTATTTACGGTGACTCTATCCCTATTGCCGTATCGGGAATTGTTATCAAGGTAGCACAGCTTCTGTTCGGTATTATTATAGGAATCGCGCAGGGCTTGCAGCCGATAGCAAGCTTTAATTACGGTGCAAAGCAATATGACAGAGTTAAAAGGGGATACACCATTGCCATCAAATCGGGAATGGTGGTATCGTTAATCAGCTTTATCATTTTCCAAGTATTTCCTTCACAAATTATAGGCTTATTCGGAAAAGGCTCAGAATTATATGAACAATTCGGCGTATTATTCTTCCGTATAACAATGTTTTTCGTATTCTTAATGTTTATGCAGCCGATATCAGCCAATTTCTTCAGTGCAATAGGCAAGCCCTTAAAGAGTATATTCTTAAGTCTTACGAGACAATTTATATTCTTAATCCCGCTGGTTATAGCTTTACCTATGATATTCGGCTTCGACGGACTGCTTTATGCACAGCCGATTGCAGACCTCCTTGCTGTTATCACATGTACCGTTCTGATAGTAAAAGAATTCAAAAAGCCTGAATATAAAGACACGGAATCATTCTTTATATCCAGGCGAAATAAATAATATAATCACGAATTAATTTATATAATCTTTTCATACAAGGCAGCTTGGTGCGCTCTTAAGGACACATGCATATTGCCATCCACAACCGGCACACGAACAGGCATGATGGAATAACCCGCATTGGTTGTAAGCATCGCCATTGTCATCTCGCCATTCTTCGGCACCTCTGCCTTCCATACGGGGATATCAACCTCTATATCATGATCGCTACCGTTAACTACAATTACACATTTATCATCCTTGGTAAAACGACCGTATGATATATAGTCTCTGTCACAACGAAGGAAAATAAACGCTCCCTTCCTAAGTGCCTGAGATACCTTGCGCACACTTATCATGTCTCGATGATAATCTATCAGGTCATAATCTGCTTCTCCCCAAGGATACGTACGTCTATTATCGGGATCGGTAAAGCCGCACACTCCCGCTTCATCGCCGTAATACAATGTAGGTGCTCCGGGCCATGTCATTTGAATGAGAACAGCCGCCTTAAGCACACCCTTATCAACGCCCTCTGATGCTGCCGCACTTCCAAGGTCCGAGAGTCTACCCACCTTATGATTCGTACGAGTTAAGAATCTTGAGTGATCATGATTAGACAGCTGGTTCATTGCAGAATAAAGCGATGGCGTCAAGAACTTAGACATAAAATGTCTCATTGTTGCCTCGAATCTTGCTCCGTCACCGATTGCACCCCCATCAAAGGAATCGGAATGCTTCTCCATACCTGTCAAGAAATACGATACCGGCTCCATAAAGGCATCATAATTCATAACCGTATCCCACTGGTCACCGGACAGCCAAGACGATGCATCTCCATAGTGCTCCGCAAGAATTACAGCATGCGGATTGGCTTTCTTAACCTCATCTCTGAATCTTCGCCAGAAATTATGATTAAATTCCTCGCTATGACCTAAATCCGCTGCCACATCAAGCCTCCATCCATCGCAATAATACGGCGCAGACACCCATTTTCTGCCAATCGACATTATATAATCCTGCAGCTTCTCGGAATTCTCATAATTAAGCTTAGGCAAGGTATCATTGCCCCACCAGCCATCATATGCGTTATTATACGGCCATTTACCGTCAGAATTAAAGCTGAAGTAGTCCTTATATGGGCTGTACTCACTGATATAGGCACCCTTCTCATATCCGAATTGCCCCTCATAGATGCGCTCTCTGTCCATCCACTTATTAAAAGAGCCGCAGTGGTTAAATACACCGTCTAAGATAACTCTGATGCCCTTCTCGTGCGCCTCACTAACGAACTTAGCGAAGAATTCGTTAGACGCCTCAAGATTAGCCCTATTGGTTGTACGGGAAATGTATTTCGTAGCCTTCTTATTATCCGTTTCGCCCTCTTTAAGCACCTCGCCCTCATCAACGACAATCTTAGCGTAATGCGGGTCGATATAATCATAATCCTGCGTGTCATATTTGTGATTAGATGGCGATAAGAATATAGGATTAAAGTATATAACATCTACTCCTATGCTTCTTAGATAGTATAGCTTCTGTCGTACACCTTCTATATCTCCGCCATAGAATCTGCCTACATCAAAGGTATTCGGCAGCTCATTCCAATCAGATGCCTTCTTAACCGGCATAGATATATAAAAGTATTCATCCGACTTTACATCATTGGATTCATCACCATTATTGAAGCGATCCACGAGTATCTGATACATTACGGCACCCTTGGTCCATTCCGGCGTCTCGAATCCGGGAACTATTGTAAATGCGTATTCCCAACGAGGGTTATCACACAAGCCGTATCTGTCATAATAAGCCAAGTCTTCGCCTTGCTCTATCTGGTAAATGTATTTAAAGGGCTCAGCACCCACTTGTATCATTACCTTATAATAATCGAATACATCTCCTGCTTCCTCTAAATCCATAGGAAGCTTGTAGTTGGGCGTGCACAGCACCACTTGCGCCGATTTGCCGTGAGCTACCCTTACGCGAAGCTTCACTCTGTCATTCACTTTAGGCTCCCACGGATTGCGATACTCAATTGTTCCGTCAGCAAAGATTGCTTCTTTGTTCATGATTCGGTTCCTTTCTATATGTACAAAGTAAAAAAGACAGCTTTCGCTGTCCTTTTTAGGAGAAGGTATTTTTACTATGGGGTTAGTAAAAATAAATATAATGTATTGGGGGTTTTACGAGTATTATTATATCCACGAGGCATACATAAGTGTTCACAAATATAACAAAAGCACTCGCCACTTTTTGTGCATCTTTTACAAAAAGCCCTCCATATTCACTTCTCCGAAAGGTACAGCATATTAATTTTCAAATAATTCTTCGAATTCTTCTCTTGTAACCTTCTCTTGCTCAATAAGCAATTTAGCGCAGGAATGAAGAATATCTTCATGCTCCTTAAGTATCTTCTCTGCCCTCTTATAACAAGAATCTACTATTCCGCGCACTTCTTCATCAATAATGGCTGCCGTAGCCTCTGAATAACCCTTTTGATGCGCTAAGTCTCTACCGATAAATACTTCATCACCGTCATCATCTAAGTTAATCATGCCCACCTTATCGGACATACCATACTTCACAACCATCGATCTCGCCATGCTTGTAGCTTGCTTAATATCCTGAGAAGCTCCGGTTGTAATATCGTCAAATATAATCGACTCCGCAATTCTTCCTCCAAGAGATGCCGTAATCTGCTGCAAAAGTCTGCCCTTCGTCATATGCATCCTATCCTTCTCAGGCAGCGGCATTGTATAGCCTGCCGCACCAAGACCGGTAGGAATAACGGATATCGTATATACCGGGCCGACATCAGGCAGTACATGAAACAAAATAGCATGACCTGCCTCATGATAAGCAGTAATCTTCTTATCCTCATCAGATATAATCTTACTTCTCTTCTCTGTTCCTATGCCAACCTTAACAAACGATCTTCTGATATCTTCCTGTGTAATAAATTGTCTATCATCCTTAGCGGATCTGATTGCCGCCTCATTGATAAGGTTCTCAAGGTCCGCACCCGTAAAGCCTGCCGTTGTCTGTGCAATCTGCTTAAGGTCTACATCATCTCCGAGCGGCTTATTCTTACAATGTACGTTAAGTATCTCTTCTCTACCCTTAACATCGGGTACTCCGACTACAACCTTCCTATCAAAACGTCCGGGACGAAGAATAGCCGGGTCTAATATATCTACTCTGTTGGTGGCCGCCATAACAATAATACCTTGATTAACAGCGAAGCCATCCATCTCAACCAACATCTGATTAAGAGTCTGCTCTCTCTCATCATGTCCACCGCCCATACCGGTACCGCGTCGTCTTGCTACAGCATCTATCTCATCAATAAATACTATACACGGAGAATGCTTCTTAGCATCCTCAAATAAGTCTCTTACACGAGAAGCTCCTACACCGACAAACATTTCCACGAAATCAGAGCCTGAAATCGAGAAAAACGGTACATGTGCTTCACCCGCAATTGCCTTAGCAAGCAAAGTCTTACCTGTGCCGGGCGGTCCCTCCAGTAAAATTCCCTTCGGAATTCTCGCGCCGAGAGCCGTATACTTGGCAGGATTCTTAAGGAAGTCAACTACCTCTGCAAGCTCTTCCTTCTCTTCCACCAAGCCTGCGACCTCATCAAATCCCACTTCAATATCCTCTTGATTGGTCATTCTGGCCTTACTCTTGCCAAAATTCATCATCTTGGCATTGCCACCGCCGGCTCCGCCTGCCTGACCTCTAAAGAGAATAAACAAAAGAACAAATATCGCAACTATGCCAAGAATCGGAACAATCATGCTAACCCATTCATCTCTCGGCACATCGGACACCTTATAGCCCTTGAAATTATGTGCATCAAGTTCCTTCTGGAATTCATTGACATCTGATATGAATAATGTCTGACCCTTATCAGAATTATCCTTAAAATTAATAGTGGCACTACCTGTCGGCACTGCACTATTCTGCTTAATCATAATTGATGACACCGTATTCTCGTCTATAGCACTAAAAAGCTGCTCCTTAGTGTAGCTTATAGGTGTCTGTCTTGACAAAAAGTACCATCCGACTATTATAAGCAAAATTATTAATATGTAGAGACCAAAGCCTCCGAAAAAACCTCTTCGTCCGTTATTATCGTTCATGTCTAACCCTTTCTGCTAGTACACCATCTTCGCAATAATGTACAGTTAATTGGTGCATGGTGTACTAGTCTAACTCTACCACACCGACATATGGTAGGTTCCTGTATTTCTGATCGTAATCGAGGCCATAGCCTACGATAAATTTATCCGGCACGGTAAAACCGACATAATCAACATCCACTTCCATCTCACGTCTATCCGGCTTATCTAAAAGACTGCACAGCTTAACACTCTTAGCATGTCTTTGATTAAATAAGTTCTTAAGCTTGCCAAGCGTATAGCCCGTATCAATAATATCCTCCACTATGATAACATTGCGCCCCTTAGTGCTTAAATCGATATCCCTAATCATCTTAATATCACCGGAAGACACGGTAGATGAGCCATAGCTGGACACCTGAATAAAGTCAAGTGTTACCGGAACGGTTATCCTCTTAGCAAGCTCTGTTGCGAAAAATACCGCGCCTCTTAATACGCATACAATAAAAACGCTCTCACCGGCAAATTCTTCGCTAATCGCCTTACCGATCTCGGCTATCCTGGCATTAACCTCTTCTTCACTAATCATTTCAACAACTCGTTCACTCATCATATTCTCCCTGCGTATCGGATATCACTTCAATTACAAGCACTCGCTTGGTGTCTTCACCTATCTTATAGTATTCACTTATTCTATGACCCACAACATATATTACATGGTTGCCGTCACAAAAAAGCGGCATACTGTCTCTGTCTAAGACAGGAATCTTCTCATCTATCATATATCTGCTGAGGGACTTCTTATTACCGGTGGCGTTAACGATTAAATAATCACCGCCCTGCCTATTCCTTACAGATAGTCCGTTTGTAATTTTATCATAATCTATCATTTTAGTATAGGTTTTTGATGGGATTTCCTGCTCAGGCTCATATTGGCGAACCGACAAGCGAACAAAAAAGCCGGCAACATCCATCTCAAAGCCATCGCCTATATCATTAATAATAACAGGCTCAAGCCCTTCCTTCTTATCTCTGACTATTCTAACCGAGTCGTACTCGGCAATCGCCATCATGCCGTAGGGAAGATTTACCCTGCGACCTGCATCGCCCTTAAGCAAATCACATACATCCTCTATATGATGAGACTGAATATCCTTCGCGGTATTTGCATTTTCATTAAGAAATCTATGGATTACAGTTTGAACAATTATCAATTCCTCATTTAACAACTCTTTGAGCACTCGATTTCCTGTAACATATTTATCATATATCTTATCAGCTTGCTTATTAATGTACTCTACTGCCATATCCTGCAGATTAGACAGCTTGGATAAATGTGCTACAGCGCCGGGGTTAACATCTGTAAGCCTCGGTATAATATTGTGACGGATGTTATTACGTGTATAGTCCGTATCCTTGTTGGTAGAATCTGTACGAAAGGCCTGCTCTCTCTCAGACAGATATCTGTTAATATCCTGTCTTGAGCACTCAATAAGCGGTCTTATATATGAACCTCGCACCTTCTTAATCCCTCTGATGCCTTCTATTCCGGTACCGCGAACCATATTATAGACAATGGTCTCTGCATTATCATCCATATTATGAGCAATTGCAATTTTGCCATCGGCAGTATGCTTATCAAAGCATTCATATCTAAGTAATCTGGCTGCTTCCTCCGTCGAAAGCTTATGTTCCTTTGAATAGCTTGGTACATCAATATGATAAATGTGACATCTGACATCTAATTTCTTGCACAAGTCCTTAACAAATTTTGCATCTTCTATGCTTTCAGCACCGCGAATGCCATGCTCTACATGAATTACCTCCAGACAAAAACGCATTTCATCTGATAGCTCTTTAAGCACTAAAAGAAGGCATACAGAATCTGCGCCTCCCGAAACTGCGGCGAATACCTTATCACCGCTTACTATCATGTTATATTTATTAATTGTTGCTCTTACCTTTAAAATCATAAATGTATTATATCAAAACATAAAAAATGCACAAAAAAAGCGCACAAAACACTATTAGCTTACGTACGCTTATTATTTCTCACGGTAAATTATCTCATCCTCTTTAACAAGACCAAGCTTGTTCTTTGCCGTGTTCTCAACATATTCAGCTGTATGTGTGTAATTCTCTTTGTCGCTTAGCTCTTGCGAAATCTGTTGTTGCTCAATTAATTCGCTTTGCTTCTTCGCTTCAACTTCCTTAAGGTCTAAGTCCTTCTTGACAAGCATAATCATAGCTATGGACATTACGACCACAAGGAATACAACAATAATCACAAAAGAAATACGACCATTAAAGAAACGCCTCTTCTTCGCTCTTACCACAGTCTTACTCATGATTGTTCCTCTGATAGTTCATATTCAAAGCTCTAACGAGACTCGCGCACTATAATTTCACTTCGTGAAAAGCGCTCGTCGTGCAGACATTCGCTTCGCGATTATCTGCAAGCCACTAAATATTGTGTATCCACACCATAACAGCTACTACTTTGCGGCAACATATAATAACTGTCATCTTATATATCGGTGGTTTTTTTGAATACTTTAGCGTTATTTTAAAAATTTTTTAAAAAAATTTTTAATCAACATACTCAAATAGGTCTTTAGCCTCTTCCTTCTTGGTGGTGTCCTGTATATCGAGCACACGAACCTTGACTGTTTTGTTGCCAAAGGCTATTTCAATAATATCACCTACTTTAACCTTTGTAGATGACTTAGCAACCTTATCATTAACGCTGACACGGCCTGCATCACAGGCTTCCTGCGCAATTGTTCTCCTCTTAATAAGTCTGGAAACCTTAAGATATTTATCCAATCTCATATTCAACCTCATAAAAAACCCAAGGCAAAACGCCTTGGGTCAAATCATAACACTCAAAATTAATACTAGTTCACAGCGTCCTTGAGAGCCTTACCAGCCTTAAACTTAGGTGCCTTAGAAGCCTTAATCTTCATCTCTTCACCTGTACGAGGGTTTCTTCCTGTACGAGCAGATCTCTTAGATACTTCGAATGTACCAAAGCCTACTAACTGAATCTTCTCACCCTTCTTAAGCTCCTCTGTAACAACCTCTGTGAAAGCCTTAAGAGATGCCTCAGCATCCTTCTTAGAAACACCGGCCTTGTCAGCCATAGCTGCAACTAATTCTGTCTTGTTCATGATTTCTTCCTCCTCAGAAATTTAATATTCATAATCATTAGGTTCATGCCTAAATAATTTACAAGTTAATTTATAAAGCTTTTATACGCCTTTGTCAAGTAAATTCGCTATTTTTATGGCGATTTTTTGCTGTTTAATATAATGTAACAAAATTACAAAGCAAACTTTGTGGGATAATGCCATACTTATCCTGCAAATTCTTAATCATTGCCTGCAAGCGTGCTTATCATATTAGATATTGTGCTTAAATAGTCCACCTCTGCCGTCGAATTGGTTGTATTGGTAGAATTCGTCTTGTTTTGCGAAGTATTGGCAGTGCTTGTACTATTCGAATTCGAGGTATTTGACATATCTATCTCAATTTTGGCGCTTGGAGAATTAACATACAGCGTCCTGTTCCAATCACTGTAGCCCGCTGCCTTTACGGTTACCGTATGGCGTCCGTATCCGACATCCAGCTCCTGATTAACATTTACCTGATTACCATCAAGATATACTGTGACATCAGGCTGAGAAGATACGAATGTAAGCTTACATGACTTAGGTCCCGCCTTCTGCACACCGGATAAATCAATTACCGTAATCTCGCCTCGTTTAACGTCCGCCTTGACAGTTCCGCCGACGCCATCATTCGCAACGGTCACATCATAGCTTCCTTCAGGCACTTCCGTAAGTAAATCCTTAGTCACCTTAGTAAATATCTTGCTTCCGATTTGTACCATACTGCCTTCAAAGCCATCTGTATTAACAAATTGTATATAGCCGTGACCCGTTGTAACGGCAATCGACAAAATAGTCTTGTCTTTTCCGACAACTGTTAATGTATCCGAATCACCGATACTCAATATGGAAATTGTCTCATTGCCTGCGTATACGCACACATTTTCCGAAAGCTGATACGTTCCGCTACCTATATTCATCTTTTTCTTGTCATAATCAATGGAATAATTTGTAACACCCTTTTGTGTCCACGTCTTATCGGACATTTGAATTTTACTGAGTGAGTTAGACTTAAGCTTATCACCTAGCACCACCGCCGTACCCGGTGTAAAATTAAGCGCACTGGACTCATCACCGTATTTGTCCAAGAACCTCGTTGCCAAGCTGTATTTGTAGCGAAGCACACGCGTCGATACAGTATCATATACCGTCACAGTCTCTTCAATCATATTAAGCTCTTGAATAATACAAATATTACCTGTAGTTTCTGATTCTTCGGATGAAGAATTGCTTGTCGGAAGCGGATTGGACTTGCCGAAATGCGGCTGCTTGCTGTCACATCCGCTCAAGCATAACATAACCACTGCAAATATAAGACAAACATATGCATATTTATTAAACTTTGATTTGATATTCATGCTATGTCTCCAAATTATTTATTATTTCTATGGCTCTTTTTTTGAGATACTCTTCATTATTCTTAGATGGCTCATCTATTACTTCATCAAATAATTCTTTAAGAATCTTACCTATATCAGGGCTTTCCTTTAATCCTAAGTCTATTATATCTCTTCCCGTAATCTCAAGATCCGCCATTCTGATGCAATCACTCTCAGCCACTATCTCGTTATACATTGCTTCAAAAGCATCAATATACTTAAGCTTTTCTTCTCTTTTGTACATCGATTGCGCTAACGTATCAGCTCTGTTAACAGCAAAAAGATCGGGAAATGCATCATCACCTATTTCAACGATTTTGCGACGAACTGTTTTCTTCTTAAGAACCGGTCTCTCGTCATGATATCTGACAAGTGTGACAACTCTTTTTCTTGTATTATTATCAAGCTTAAGGCGTCTTAATACCTTATTGGTAATATCAGCACTAAGTATCTGATGATTATAAAAATGATTGCTGCCATCCTCGTCTACACTCTTCGTGCCGGGCTTTCCGGTATCATGAAGAAGCATTGTAAGTCGAAGTATTCTATTAGCCTCTATATTCTTAAGTGCAACAACCGTATGCATTCCGACATTATACATATGATGCTTACTATTTTGCTCGCATGCCATCATATCGTCAAATTCAGGCAGAAAATGCTTAGTTAATCCCAGATTATATAATTCAACAATATGTCCGGGATTATCGGATTCTATTAGCTTCAACAATTCATCTCTAATTCTTTCGGCACTAATGTTACTGATTGTCGAGCTAAGCTCAGCTATCGCCTTACTCGTCTCACTTTCTATATCAAAGCCAAGCTGTGCCGAGAACCTTACGGCACGAAGCATTCGAAGAGCGTCCTCCGAAAAACGCTCCTTAGCACTTCCTACCGTTCGTATTATCCCATTCTCAAGATCCTTTGCACCGCCGAATTCATCTATAAGCCCTTCCTCATCATTATACGCCATGGCATTAATGGTAAAATCACGACGCTTCAAATCCTCAACGAGGCTGCTTGTAAATGTGACATCCTTAGGGTGCCTGCTATCCAAATACTCTCCGTCAACTCTATAGGTTGTAACCTCATATGCGCATTTACCTATAAGAACGGTTACGGTACCGTGCTGAAGACCGGTATCGACAGTTCTTTTAAATATGGATTTAACTTGCTCGGGCCTGGCATCGGTTGTAACATCCCAATCCTTGGGAATACGCCCTAAGTAAGCATCACGGACAGCGCCGCCTACCGCATAAGCTTCGTGTCCGTGTCCATGCAAAATATCTATTATACTGCGCACCTGAATAGGTAAATCAATTGTCATTATATATCCTTCTTAATAAGCTTTACCCCAATATACAAGCTTCTTAGCCTCTTTGCCACAGCATACGCACTTATCGGCTATAGCCTCTTCGTTAAACGGAATACACCTGCTTGTAGCAGTGGTCTCTTCCTTAATCTTCTCCTCGCACGCTATATCGCCGCACCACATAGCCTTCACGAAGCCGGAGTTTGAGTTAATCTTATCTACAAATTCCCCGTAGCTTATCGCACTATCAATATGACTATCAAGATATTCCTTTGCTTTATCATACATATCCGATTGCATCTTATCCATAAGCTGTCTTATTGTCGGAACAACCTCTGTTAGCGTGCAGTCAGTCTTATCCCTGTTATCACGGCGAACAATTACGCATTTGCCCGCTTCAATATCCTTAGGCCCTATCTCAATTCTAAGCGCCACTCCGCGCATCTCAGCCTCAGAGAACTTCCAGCCGGGACTCTTATCGGAATCATCAATAGTTGCACGAAGTCCTGCATTCTTAAGCTCGTTATATAGCTCATTGGCCTTGTCAAGTACGCCTTCCTTCTTCTGCTGAATAGGAATAACACTAACCTGCACAGGCGCAACCATCGGCGGCAGACATAATCCGGCATCATCACTGTGCACCATAATAAGCGCACCTATAAGCCTTGTCGATACGCCCCATGAAGTCTGATAAGCATATTGCAGTTGATTATTCTTATCGGTGTATTGTATTCCGAATGCTTTGGCAAAGCCATTACCGAAGTTATGACTTGTACCCGACTGAAGCGCCTTACCGTCCGGCATCAATGCTTCCATAGTATAAGTAGCCTCTGCTCCGGCAAATTTCTCCTTATCGGTCTTCTGCCCCTTAACCATAGGAATAGCAAGCACTTCCTTAGCAAAATCAGCATATAAATTAAGCATCATAATTGTACGCTCTTGTGCCTCTTCATAAGTGGCATGAACCGTATGTCCCTCTTGCCATAAAAATTCAGACGACCGAAGGAACGGACGTGTAGTCTTCTCCCAGCGCACCACAGAGCACCACTGATTATATAATTTAGGTAAATCTCTGTATGAATGAACTATATCCTTATATAAATCACAAAACAGCGTCTCTGAAGTGGGGCGAACACATAAGCGCTCCGTAAGCTTCTCTTCTCCGCCATGTGTAACCCATGCAACCTCAGGCGCAAAGCCCTCAACGTGATCCTTTTCCTTCTCTAAAAGGCTCTCGGGTATGAACATCGGAAGATATACATTCTCAACGCCTGTTTTCTTAAATCTTGCATCCATCTGGCGTTGAATATTCTCCCATATTGCATATCCTGTCGGCTTTAATACCATACAGCCCTTAACAGACGAATAGCTCATTAGCTCCGCCTTCTTAACCACATCAGTATACCACTGTGTATAATCCTCTTCCCTTGATGTTATTTCTTCAACAAATTTCTTATTATTAGACATGTATTTCTCCAATCTAATCAGACCTGTTCAGCCTAATTATACATTCTTCTTGCAACTTCAATTGCCACATATGAGTACTCATCAGGCATTGAATTAATGCTACCACGTGATATTATCATATCGTTAAGCGAAGTGCAATATGCGATAATCTTATCATAATCGCGAAGCCTGCTAATTATATCCGGCAATCCCTCTTGAAGCTCCAATGACGCTATTGTTATTGCCTCCATACATATATGAAGCTCACCCGTTATATCTGAAGCCTCCATCATCATATCAGGTCTTTTTGTTTTTTCTTCTAAGAAATATGCTTTGGCGCCTTCAACATCTCCCTTAGCGAATAGCTCCCTAAGCCTTGCTCTTACCGCTTTAATCTCAATCTTTTCTCCCACAATGCCTACCTTGAGCTCCTTGGCATTAATATTGTTATGTACAACCCATAGGTACCATAAAAATTCAGAAATAAAGCCGAAAATTCTCCTGTGATAGGAATCCTCTTCTTCAATAACAATTCTTGCTTCCAATTCAAATAATATATCAAAAAGCCACTTAGCATATTTATCAAAAAGCGGCTTCTTCATAATCATAATATTACCGAAATATGTATGCTTATCGTTAACCAGCCTGTCATAATCACCAAGATAATCAGGATATATATCAGCTATAACCTCACGAGTATTATCAATATAATATGGCTTATGATTCTTTGAAAACCCATAGTAATATGAATAATTCAATGTAAGACATTTACAGGTAATCACATCAGCCCCCCGAAGCATACTTCGGATTTCGTCGGCACTTAGCAGTGCGTCTTGCTCATTAACAAGATATCTTCTGTAATGACATGTTCCTACTATGTCGACATCCTTAACGTTCTTATATACCCAATACATGCCGGTAAGCTCGCTGTAATAACAATTCTTGTCGGATATATTATCACCTGTGTCATCACGCAAATAACCGTATGTATCCTCCTTATCATATGCGCCCACAAAAAGCGGCACATATAATTCAAGGCATGATTCATCAAACCTTTTGTGTGTCATAGCATAAATTCTAATATCAGCCATTATACCTTAAACCTATAACCGACTCCCCATATCGTCTCAATATACTGTGGATTGGATGGGTCGGCTTCTATCTTCTCTCTAACCTTCTTAATATGAACGGTTACTGTCGCAATCTCTCCGCACGAATCCTGGCCCCAGATTTCTTTAAACAGCTCTTCCTTGGAGATTACCTTATTCGGATTCTGTGTCATGTACATAAGTACATCAAATTCTTTTGTTGAAAGCTGCACGTCCCTATCGTTTACGGTTGCGATTCTGGCCTCACCGTCTAATTTAATACCGCGAATCTCTATAATCTTATTCTTTCTGGGAACATTAGATACCACAAGTCTTCTGTATCTGTTAAGATGCGCTTTTACTCTGGCTACAAGCTCTCCCGGCGAAAAAGGCTTTGTAATATAGTCATCTGCGCCAAGTCCGAGTCCTCTGATTTTATCAATATCTTCTTTTTTTGCCGATACAAGGATTATCGGCGTGTTCTTGATGCCTCTAATCTTTTTACATATCTCAAATCCGTCCAAATCCGGTAACATTATATCCAGAATTAACAAATCGAAGTCTTCCTTAATGGCTCTTTCCATACCGGTTTTTCCGTTATTTTCAACAGCAACCTTGAATCCGTTTACTTCAAGATAGTCTTTTTCTAATTTAGCAATAGCTTCATCATCCTCAACAATTAATAATCTTTGCATTTTTCTCCCCGTTTTCTGTTACTGAGCCTTATCCTTTCTTAAGGTAAAGCTCATCTTTGTTCCTCTCGAAATTGTACTTGTGGCCAATATCTTCCCTCCATGGTCCTCAATTATCGTCTTAACAATCGAAAGTCCTATACCGTTACCGCCTGCAGCCTTATTTCTTGAACGATCTGCTCTGTACAGCCTGTCAAATATATGAGGTAAATCCTCTTCATCAATTCCTATTCCGTTATCAATAATATCTACACGTACGAAATCTCCCTCTTCATATACATCAAATATAATAATTAAATCTTCATTTGGCTTTCTGTATTTGACGGAATTGGTAATAATATTATTAATAACACGTGCGAGTTGCTCTGTATCTATTATTGCATCAACATCATCATTGATATGCTTATTATAAATAAGCTTAGCATTTTGATGAGACAAATCCATACTTAAATCTCCGGTAAACTCCCGAAAATACGAGGCCACATTAACCTTCTGAAAATTATACGGAATCTTCTTGGCATCAAGATTACTGTAGAACGTAAGCTCATCAATAAGATTATCCATCTCTACAGACTTATTATATATGGTCTTAATATATTCTTCTTGCATCTGGGGGCTTGACGCTACACCGTCAAGAAGTCCTTCAGAATAACCCTTAATTGCCGTGATTGGCGTCTTTAGGTCATGTGCGATATTAGAAATAAGCTGCTTCTGAGTTGCTTCATTAGCCACTCTCTCGTCTGCATTTGACTTAAGCTGCAACCTCATTTCTTCAAAAGTATTGCACAATTTACTTAATTCGTCAACACCATCGCTCTCAATATTGAATTCAAGGTCTCCATCCTTGATATGATCTGCCGCTTTTGTAAGTTTGGTAATATTGGGAACTATGCCCTTATAGATCCACACAATTAACATTGTGGCGGTTAGAAGTAGAATAAGTGCAACCGACACAATCGTATCCGCTGACATACCTTCAAAATTCTCTTTGAATCTAATCATTGTCTCTGTTGTAAAATTAGAAACTCCAAGCAGAATGTATGTAGCAAATACAATTATTGTCGGTACAAATATTATGATAAAAAATGCTAAAACAAGTCTTGTTCTAATCTTCATTATAACAATTTCTATTAAGCGTTCTTAAGCGCATCAACCTTGTCTAATTTTTCCCAAGGAAATTCTATATCGTCTCTTCCGAAATGTCCGTAGCTGGCTGTAGCTTTATAGATGGGGCGACGAAGGTCAAGCATTTTAATGATTCCGGCCGGTCTTAAGTCGAAATTCTTTCTGACAATCTCAACCAATTCATCATCGCTCTTAACGCCTGTGCCAAAGGTGTCAACCATAATAGATGTCGGCTCAGCAACGCCAATGGCATAGCTTAATTGTATCTCGCACTTATCGGCAAGTCCTGCCGCAACAATATTCTTAGCAACATATCTTGCCGCATATGCCGCAGACCTATCAACCTTCGTACAATCCTTGCCCGAAAATGCGCCACCGCCATGACGAGCCATTCCACCATAGGTATCAACGATAATCTTACGACCTGTAAGACCCGCATCACCATGAGGACCACCGATTACAAATCTTCCTGTAGGATTAATGAAAAACTTTGTCTTATCATCAATCATATCCTTCGGAATTACCGGGTCAAATACGTATTTCTTAATATCCTTGTGAATCTGCTCCTGAGTAACATCCTCGCTATGCTGTGTCGAAAGAACAACTGCCTCTAATCTTACCGGAACACCGTTCTCATCATACTCAACAGATACCTGTGTCTTACCGTCAGGTCTCAGATAATCAAGTGTGCCATCCTTCCTAACTTCTGTTAGCTTACGAGATAATTTGTGAGCAAGATCAATAGGATACGGCATATAGTTATCTGTCTCATTAGAGGCATATCCAAACATCATACCCTGGTCTCCCGCACCCGTATCAAGATCATCCGACATAGAGCCTTCCTTGGCCTCAAGCGCCTTATCAACACCCATCGCAATATCACTTGATTGCTGATCAAGGGCAACCATAACGGCACATGAATTACCGTCAAGTCCTTTGGCTCCGTCATCATAACCAATCTCAAGAACCGTATCTCTTACAATCTTCGGTACATCAAGCTGTGCCTTAGTTGTAATCTCACCTGTAACAAGAACAAATCCCGTACATGTAGCTGTCTCACATGCCACACGGCTCATAGGGTCCTTCGCATAGCAGGCATCCAATATCGCATCAGATACTGCATCACACACCTTATCAGGATGTCCTTCAGTTACTGATTCTGAAGTAAATAATAATTTTTCCATTGTTTTTCCCTTCCATGTAAATAAAAAATCCGCTTGCTAGCGGATCGAGTCATTATCCTTATTGTTCGATTGCTCGCTTCGGTTGGCACCTTCCTGCTACATAAATACTTCGCAGGGGTTGCCGTGGCTTCGTCGATCCATACTATCTCCACCACTCTGAATAAGGATTATCACATATATAATTGTCATCTTACTTGCACAACAATACACCCATATACATATTTTGTCAAGTTTATTGTAAAATTCGCACATTTTCAATAAAAAAATGATTGCTTTTTTATATGTGAAACTAGTATAATAATGTGGAGTGTTTGTGTATATAACACATTATTAAATCGGAGAAGAAAAATGGTAAAACTTGATATCAAGAAACTTAAACCCGGCATGATAGTGCAAAAGCCTATTGTAACTAAGAGAGGTCAAACTATAGCCAAGGCCGGAACTAAATTAGATTCAAAACTTATAGCCAGACTTAACTTCTATAAGATTACTGAAGTTACTGTTGACAGCGAAGAGCTATTGGAGCCTGCGAAGCCGGTAGCGATAGAGACTCCTCCGCCTGCTCCACAGCCTAAGGAAGAACCCAAGGCAGAGCCTGTAGAAGAGCCAAAGCCGGAACCTCCAAAGCCGGTCAAGGAAGAATCTCCTAAGATCAGAGAGTCTATGTCATACACCAACAAGCTTCAGAACGACAAAGAATTCCAGGATTTCCAAATCGACTATTCGTCTAATATGGCTGCTTTAGAGGATACGTTCGATACTATTATTTTCGGTGACGGTAATATATCCGAAGAAGATCTTATCCGGAAGGCTGAATCATTATTTGCCTCTAAGACAAGTATACAGCTCTTTGACTTGTTGCATTGTATGAAGTCAATTGACGACAGCGTCTATGCACATTCAATCAATGTGGCACTTATATCCAGGGCAATCGGCAAATGGCTGAAGCTACCGAGAGAAGAATTAGATGAGCTTACAATTGCCGGTCTGCTTCATGATATCGGTAAGGCTGAGATACCCGATGAAGTACTTAATAAGCAGGGCAAGCTCACAGACGAAGAATTCGAGCTCATCAAATCACACGCCCTTAAAGGCAGTAAGCTACTTAAGAAGGCAGGCTTTAACAGTGAAATCCAGTTCGCGGCATTACAACACCACGAGAGAGCCGACGGAAGCGGCTACCCAAGGGGACTTACCGCAGATGAGACTTCCGATTTTGCTCAAATTATCGCAATTGCCGATGTATATGATGCTATGACTTCCGCAAGAAGCTACCGCAAACCGAAATGCGCCTTCCAGGTTATTGCAGCATTCGAAGACGATGGCTTGCAGAAGTACAATACTAAGTACATCCTTACATTCCTTGCACGAATTGCCAACGCATACCAGAACAGCCTGGTAATCTTATCAGACGGCAGACGTGGCAAGATAGTATATATCAACAAGAATAAGCTCTCGCAACCAATCGTACAGGTTGATGATGAGATGATAGACTTAACTAAGGAACATGACTTATCGATTACTTCGATCCTATAGTTGCAGAGAGTTTATCCCTCGCATCAGTATATCAATATATATGCAGGACTGAGAAGCCAAGACTTTTTCGAAACATTCACGAATGCGAGTTGAGAAAAATGTACTATGTACTTGGTTCCCAGTCCTATTATAATTGTTTGCATATATTATCTATAAAATATAATCTGCGAGGTCAGGACACACGCTCTATAAATCTATCTATCTGCTGCTCAGAATCAGTCTTCTCTATAACAGCACCAATCCCTCGAAGCTTTTCCTCAAATCGTTCATATCCCCTCTGGATATAATGTATATCATCAATAATCGTAACGCCCTTGGCAGCCAATCCCGCTATTACAAGCGCCGCTCCCGCTCTAAGATCCGGTGCGCTGACTCTTGCGCCTTCATATCCTTCTACGCCTCGTATAATGGCAATATTGCCTTCTACCTGAATGTTAGCTCCCATTCTGGCAAGCTCATCCACATACTTAAATCTATTCTCAAAAATTGATTCATTAACTGTACTTACACCTTCCGCAACTCCAAGCACAACCGTCATCTGTGGTTGCATATCGGTAGGAAAGCCCGGATACGGTAATGTAGTAACCTGTGTATTAACAAGCTTACCGCGACCGATTACTCGTACAGCGTCATCATATTCCACTATCTGACAGCCTGCATCTATAAGCTTAGACGACGTAGCCTCTAAGTGCTTAGGGATAACATTCTTAACAAGAACATCCCCACCTGTTATTGCCGCAGCAAACATAAATGTACCTGCTTCTATCTGATCGGGAATTACAGAATACTCTGTGCCGTGTAATTTGTTGACACCGTGAATCCTAATCACATCGGTACCGGCACCTCTGATATTAGCACCCATACTGTTAAGGAAGTTGGCAACATCTACGACATGAGGCTCCTTAGCGGCGTTCTCAATGGTTGTCTTGCCCTCAGCAAGTGTTGCGGCCATCATAATATTAATAGTCGCTCCAACCGACACCTTATCCATATATATATGATTACCGATAAGTCTCTTAGCATTAACAGAAATCAATCCGTAGCTAAGGTCGACATCAGCACCCATGCTCTTGAAGCCCTTAACATGCAAGTCAATAGGTCTGCTACCTATATCACATCCACCGGGCAAAGCCACCTCAGCCTTCTTATACTTGCCGAGCAACGCACCAAGCAGATAATATGATGCTCTGATTTTCTTGATATATTCATAATCCACGCTAAGACGTCCGATAGTCGTAGCGTTAATCTTAACCGTATGCGGATCGGGTCTCTCAATATGAACGCCTATGTCCTCCATGGCACCAATCATAACATTGACATCTCTAACATCCGGTAGATTATCTATAACTACTGTCTCATCTGTCATAATAGCTGCAGCGATGATAGCAAGTGCCGCATTCTTCGCTCCACCTATTTCAACCTCACCTGTTAGCGAATTACCGCCTTTGATTACATACTGTTCCATATAACACCTCTATTTCAATCAATAAAATTATATCACAAAAGAACAACTTGTAAATGTGCATAACAACGAAACACTTATTAAAATCTTGAAATTTATGCTAACTTTTGCACATCATCTATCGATTGAGCATTATATAATTTATAGTATAATCCCTTATTTGCAATAAGTTCACTGTGCGAACCTAACTCCTTAATCTGTCCCCCGTCTATTACCATAATAATATCAGCGTCCTTAACAGTTGACAATCTATGAGCCACGACAATGGTTGTCTTGCCACTCATTATCTTATCAAAAGCCTTCTGTATCAGCTGTTCGTTCAAAACATCTATAGAAGACGTTGCCTCATCAAGCAAAACCACCTTCGAATCTCGAAGCATCAGTCTTGTTATACATATTAATTGCTTCTGTCCCTCTGACAAATTCTCATCTGTCACTATACTATCATATCCATTGTAAAGATTCATAATAAAATCATGTGCATAGCATTCCTTGGCTGCATTAATGGCATCCTGTCTTGTTGAATTCACATTTCCCATAAGAATATTATCCAAGACGGTGCCGTTAATCAAGAACGGCTCTTGCAGCATTAGCCCCATCATAGAGCGAAGCTCATCAACGGACATATCCTTAATATCCGTTCCTCCGATACTTATCCTGCCTCCACCGTAATTGTAATATTTAAGAAGCAATTTCATAATCGTTGTCTTACCACATCCGCTTGCTCCCACAATTCCCATTTTCTTTCCGTTTGGTATGGTAAATGTGATATCGGTAATAACATCCTTTTCATTATATCCGAACGATACTTTGTCAAATGTTATGTCATAATTTGTAATCCCGTTCACGTTATCTAAGCTAGTCTCATCTGTAACTGTTAACTCACTCCTTTCAGATGGTGTGTCAATAAGCTCGTAGATTCTTCCAAGACACACAACAGAATTCTGAAGCTCCGTAACAACCGATGAGATATCGTTAAACGGCTTGGCAAACTGCGATGCATACGCAAGAAAGCTTGTAAGTCCACCGATTGTGATGCTGCCTTCAAGTGCAAAATACGCGCCAAGGAGTGTCATAAGCGCATAGCAAATCGCATTGACAAGTCTCGTCATCGGATTGGTTAGCGAAGAATAATACGTTGCCCTTCTTGATGCCTCTTCAACATTTCCGTTAACATTGTCAAAACGTTTTTTAAAATAGTCTTCTGCACCCTCGTAATTAATCACCTGCTTCATGGCAATAATATCAGACGACACATCCGTAAGAAATGCCCTTGCCTTTGCCTGCTTATCAAAATACACATTACATCTTGTAGCAATAAATCTCGCCACAAAAATCGAAAGCGGCGTCAGTATAACAACAGCAATTGCAAGAATAACATTTACCCTAATCATAAATATCAGCGTAATAATTATCGTAACAATTCCTATGAAGAATTGATTAAAGCCAAGCAAAAGACCATCGCTTACTCCGTCAGCATCTACAATAATTCTGCTTATAACATCACCCTCGCTGTGTTCATCAACAAATTGCAGCTTGCAATCCACAAAGCTTTTGAAGGCTCTTTGTCTGAGGTCGGACGAAATACCATATACAATTCGATTATTAAGCCCATTCATAAACCATAAAAACAACGCGCTAAGCATAATTGCCACAGCCATCTTACGTATAACTACAATAAGACCGTCAAAATCGACATTATTGGCACCTACTATCATATCCATACCTTGACCCATCAGAATCGGCACAAACAAAGACAGACATGTAGAAACAACGGCGCACAAAAGCGACAAAACAAATATCCATATGTAATTCTTATAATCCGATATAAGTCTCTTTAGCATATAAATAACATCTCTTTCTCAGTTAGCCTTCGGATACTGAGCATAGTACATCTTTGAATATAACTCGCATCTTACTAACAGTTCATTGTGATTACCCTCATCAATTAACCTGCCACCGTCAATCACCAATATTCTGTCAGCTCTCATAACGGCACTTACCTTCTGCGATGCAATTATTACGGACATATCAGAGCCTAACATGTTATCGATTATTGTCCTCTCAGTTATCATATCAAGCGGATTGGTAACATCATCCATAAGAAGAATATCAGGCTTCTTATACAACGCCCTTGCAAGTGCAAGTCGCTTCTTCTGACCTGTCGAGAGATTATTCGCACCCTTATTAAGTTGCGAATCAGCTCCTCCTTTAATGTCAATCACATTAGTAAACTCGCTTAAATCAGCAGCACGCTTAACGTCTGCATCAACCGATTCCTTTTCACCGTCTTCACTCAGCTTATTTATTGCAATATTCTCAGCAATGCTTCCGGCAAAAAAGCTGTCCTCCTGCGGCACATATCCGATTTTTGATTTGTTTTCGGCATTATCCATATATACGCTGAGCAAAAGGCTTTTCCCGGAACCTGTAGGCCCGATAATACCGATTTTTTCGCCCTTTTCAATATCCTTTAAATTATTATCAACAACAGCTCTAATTGATTTAACAACGGGTGTATCTTCAATTGTGTCCGTATTATCGGACATATCTATGACATGGGCAATCCTGTCAGCACTCGGTATGCCCTTCATAAGCAACACTATAAGCGATGCCATTTTAATAAGCTCTATCAATATCTGTGACATATAGTTAAGAAGCGCAACAACCTCTCCCGTAGATAAAGTCCCCGTATCTACTTTGCCGCCACCGAAATAAAGTATCAGTATTATTCCGATATTAACCAGCGCAAACGTTAACGGATTAAGAATATTAGATACCCTTCCGACAGTAAGCTGCTTATTATACAAATCACTGACTTCCCCTTCAAATTTGTCCTTCTCATCATCCTGAATAACAAAGCCTCTGATTACCTTAGCACCTCCATAATCGTTTTTGATTCTGTTAATAAGAGTGTCTATTCTCTTTTGTATATCATTAATGCGTGGCAACGTAATTCTCATTACAGCATATATACAAATAGCAAGCACAACAATTACAGAGCCTATAACAATCGACATCTTCGCATCAATAAGCATCGACATAACAAATGCTCCGATTACAATAAACGGAGACCTCAAAAAAAGTCTTAGGAACAAATTAAGCGCATTTTGAACCTGATTAACATCACTTGTCATTCTTGTCAGAAGTGTAGCTTTGCCAATCTGTCTGTATCGACCCTTATCCATATTTAAAATAGAATTATTGAGATCCTTTCTGATGGCATATGCCGTACCGGTTGCTGCCTTCGCAGCAAAAAATTGCGCAGTCAGTGCAACGCAAGCACCGATTAACGCAACCGCTATCATAAGGACTGCCATCTTAATAATATAGCTAACATTTCCTCCGCCTATTCCATTATCAATAATTGCAGCCACAACAAAAGGCACCAATAACTCAAAAATTGCTTCAAGCATTTTGAATAAAGGTGCCATTATGCTTTCTTTCTTGTATGCGGACATATATTTTAATACAAATCGCATTACTTAAGTTCCTTTAATACCAGCATGGGATAATACTACTTTGTTGAATTTGAAGCTGCTGTGCTGTTCGTTGATGCTTCACTGAATAAATCATCTACTACAAGCTGCTTTTTTAAGTCTTCATCTACATTGAATTCCATCTTCGACTTCCATTCATCTACCTTATTGTCAACATATGTCGAAGAAGTTGTTGTATCGTTAATCTCTCCTGCTGCCTTAGCCTTTGCAATCATTGCCTCTTCCACCTTAGCCACATATGTCATGTCAGTCAAAAACTCCTTAACCACATCCTTATCTGCTCCGAGTGCATTAAGCGCAGCCGATGAATTGCCGTTAATAAACTTAGTTGTTGCATCATCAATAGCCTTGGTATCAGCGTCAGTAAGCTTTACACCATACTCATCAGCATGCTTCTTGATAACATATTGCTCTTCTAACGTATCTATTACATTATCCCTTATTTCATCTGCAAAGGTCGAACCGCTTCCGGTAAGATCCTGCGACCACATAGTTGAACCATAGGATGAACCGTAATTAACATCATATCTCGCCTGATCATATTTGAATGCGAAATTAGCATATCCTAATGTAATCTTATCCTCGCCATTATTAATATCTATTAACGCCGAATCATAATTTCTGATTTTGCAACCGGTAATTAATGTTGCCATAACGACAAGTATCATTCCAAGTGCCATTAACTTCTTCTTCATATACGTACTCCTTTTCAAAACGCTACAATATACTATACATTTTTTATCTGATTTATTCAAGCCGTTTTGTCTTCTCTTATGTCTTGCAATGCATTAAGAAAGCCCAGCAAATACTCATATTTTTCACCCTTTTGCTCCTTCTCATACGCATGTGTATTGTATACAAATACAGATTCCTTGGGATTGGCTGAAAATGTTATATACGGATAATATTTTTCAACCAAATCAGGTATTTTAACAGGATTAAGCTTTGCCTTATTGTACATCACAATCTTAATATCTTTACCCTTCTCGGAAATTTTGGTTACATATGCAGCCTCAGCGTTATATTTTATCTTTGCAATATACAAAAGGTTTTTCACCGACAAAGGCATTTCTCCGAATCTGTCAATAATCTCATCTCTGATTGCTTCGCTCGAAGCTTCATCCCTTATCTCCGATATTCTCTTATACATATCAAGCTTATATACCTCATCGGAAATATAATCCGCAGGGATATACGCACTCAGATCAATATCAACCTCAACATTATACATTATCGGCTCTTTATCGCCTCTTTCAGCGCTTACAGCTTGATTAAGCATCTTGCAATACAAATCATAGCCAACTGCCTCCATATGCCCATGCTGCTCCTTGCCGAGCAGGTTACCGGCACCGCGTATCTCCAGGTCACGAAGCGCTATCTTATAGCCACTGCCAAGGTCGGAAAACTCCTTAATTGCAGATAGTCGCTTCTCAGCCACCTCCTTAAGTATCTTACCCTTCTTATACATGAAAAAAGCATACGCCATCCTATTGCTTCTTCCGATACGCCCTCTAAGCTGATATAGCTGTGACAATCCCAGCTTCTCCGCATCATGAATAATCATGGTATTGACATTTGGAATATCCATTCCTATCTCAATAATCGTTGTAGAAATAAGCACATCTATTTCACCGTTGACAAAATCGGTCATTATACGCTCCAATTTAGTCTCACTCATCTGACCATGCGCATATGCTATATTAGCCTCGGGTACAAGCTCCTTAATCTTAGCTGTAATGTCAGCTATTGTCTTGACACGATTGTATACATAATAGACCTGTCCACCCCTGTGCAGCTCTCTTAAAATCGCATCTCTTACAAGCTCTTCATTGTAGTCCGATACAAATGTCTGAATCGGCATTCTATCCACGGGAGCATCCTCTAATACACTCATATCTCTTATTCCGATAAGACTCATATGCAATGTCCTCGGAATCGGCGTAGCACTTAAGCACATAACATCCACATTCTTCCTAAGCGCTTTGATTTTCTCCTTATGCTTAACACCGAAGCGTTGCTCTTCATCAATAATAAGAAGCCCCAAATCCTTGTAGCTGACATCATTGGAAAGTGCTCTGTGGGTTCCGATTACAACATCTACTTTGCCTGATTTTAAACCTTCAATCGTCTCCTTAATCTCCGCGGTTGTTCGAAATCTGCTAAGAAGACCCACATTGCAGGGATAATCCTTCATTCTTTGTTCAAATGTATTATAATGCTGCTGCGCAAGAATAGTAGTCGGACAAAGCATCACCACCTGCTTTCCTTCCTGCACCGCCTTAAACGCAGCTCTTATGGCAATCTCCGTCTTGCCGTAACCAACATCCCCGCAGATAAGTCTATCCATTATCTTATTGCTTTGCATATCCTCCTTAACTGCCTCTATAGCCTCTAGCTGACCGGCAGTTTCTTCATACGGAAATGTTTCTTCAAATTCCTTCTGCCATACGGTATCCGGACCATATACATAACCGGTATTCTGTTGACGCAGAGCATATAGCTCAACCAATTCCTTGGCCACTTCACCGACGGATTTCTCCACATTTTGCTTAAGACGTGACCAGCTCGCGTTACCAAGGGTGTTTAGCTTTGGCTTCTTAGACTCGGTTCCGCCGTATTTTTGGATTACATCAAATGATGATGCCAATATATGCAAATTACTCTTATCCGCATATTCTATCTTAATGTAATCCTTCATTACACCGTCGACTTCTATCTTATCAAGACCGCGATATATGCCGATTCCATGATTCTCATGAACCACATAATCGCCAATATTAATGTCCTGTAGGGATCTGAATTTTTCGCCCGAATATTGCTTTTTGCGTCTCCTTTTAGCTACCGTGTTAGAACCGAATATATCATTCTCGGTTATTAATGCAAAACCACACTCTGACAGCTCAAAGCCCTTTGCTATATCGCTAACCGTAACAAGTATTTCTCCTTTGGCAACCGTCTTTAATTGGTCCTCGGAATAATACGCATTAAGCTCTCTGTCAAACAAATCCTTTGCTAATCTCTTTGCCTTGGTTCGAGAAGCACTTGTAATTACAACCCCGGCATTTTTCTTCTTATACTTACCAAGGTCACTTACAAGCGACTCAAAGCTTCCCATGTAGTTAGACACCGATACAGCCTTGATATAATAGCTTTTGCTTATTTTAATTCCTTTTATTTTGTTATCCAAGGATGAAAATACAACACTCTTAAATCCATTAAGCCTAGACATAATTTCATCAGTGGATTTAATCATCTCAAGCTGTTTGGGTAGTAAATACCCCTTCTCAAGTCGTCTTGTCATGCTTTCATAAAACAAATTCCGGCTTATTTCTAATTCATCCTCCAGTCCCCTTGCATCATCATAAATAATCAGGGAATCATTTGGCAAATAATCAAGAATCGTATACGTATTATCAAGAAAATAGGTCATATAAGATTCAACTTTCTCAAAGCCCCAGCCTTCTCTTATCTCCTCTATTGCTTCATCAATCGTCTTCTTTAGCTGAGCCGCTTCTTCAGTTTTAAAATCACTCCTAAGCTTATCATACAGAGCATCTCTGTCTTCCTCCATATGATTTAATCCTCTTATAATATCTTCATCCGAGAGCACCATTTCGCCGGCCGGCTCTACTATGGCGCAATCTATCTTATCGATAGAGGTCTGACTTTCCGCAGAAAATGTCCTTATAGAATCTACTTCATCACCAAACAATTCTATCCTTACGGGTCTGTCACTTGTAAGCGGATAAACATCTATTATTCCGCCTCTTACCGTAAATTCTCCGGGATGCTCAACTCTTGTCACATAATCAAAGCCAAATTTAATAAGTTCATTTCTCCACAGCTTCAAATCGATTGTATCGCCGATTTCAGCCTTCAAGGAATTTCCGGCAAATACTTCCTTAGCCGGTATACAATTTGCAAGTCCCTCAACACTTACAAATACCGTTGCTCTTTCGCCGTGAAGAATTGCTTCAATCGCTTCAAGTCGCTCTTTGGTAAGCGCATTGCCTCTGATATCGGACTGATAAAAAATAATATCCTTGGCAGGGAAAATTACGCATGTATCATCATATGACAACACACTGTTATATAATTCCCTGGCTCTTGAATCATCTCTTGCAATTACCAAGGTCACATTTGACGATAACGCATTAATAAGCGCCGGTCTTACCGCTTCAATGCAACCGTTAACCTCATAATTATCGGTTCCTCTATCAAGCAAGCTCTTCAATTCATTAAAGCCGACTAATTCAGTAAAAGGCTCAGCGAAAGCTCTCATAACCCACCTCTAAATCGCTCCGTTATATTTACTCATGGTCTTCTCAATTCCTTCGGAAATCGCATTTTCTATTGCAAGCGCACCAACCTCACAGCTCTTCTTAACAAGCCCCTTATCTTCTTTATCAAATCTGCCAAGTACAAAGCTGATTGTATCCCATCCTTCGTAAACCTTACCGATTCCTATCTTAAGCCTGGCAAATTCTTCTGTACCAAGATGACTGATAATGCTTTTCAAACCATTATGTCCGCCGGCACTTCCCTTCGCTCTGAGGCGCAAAACACCCACATCCAATGACAAATCATCGGATATTACTATCAAGTCCTCTATATCGACCTTATAATAGTCCAAAATGGCCTTAACCGCCTCGCCGCTGTTATTCATATATGTCATTGGTTTAACAAGCAAGGTCTTTTCACCGTTAATTACAGCTTCTCCTGTTAAGGCTTTATGCTCTTTTTTCTTAACTTTAACTCCACACCTTTTGGCCAGTACATCTATTGTCTCAAAGCCTACATTATGTCTTGTTTTAGAATATTTTAATCCGGGATTACCCAGTCCTGCAACAACATACATTCGAATCCTCTTTTCTATGTTAAATCTAAATTATGTTTTTTGCACAAATCGTTATATTTTGAGAAGCATCGCAAGCTTAAGGAACTACTATATATTACCTTTTTTTATGCAGAATTTCAACATCTAGTGGATGACAAATGCGCAAATTTTTGGTACACTATAAGTGGATAAATATCTAAATTTCCCCAATGCATGTAAGAAAGGATTTTTACTACGCATTATTTCAAGGAAGAAAGGAGGGGACGTCTTATGGCACGAATAGATGCAGCTTATAATTATTATCTATCTACCTATAATCCCAGGAATAATAGGTCCAAGTATGATATCCATAAGAAAAGTGAATTAAAAGCCGCTTATAACGAGATGCTCAAGGCTAATAAAGAGTCTCCTCTGTACAAGATTAACATGGAAGACGGGGATGTTACCAAATTTGCTATTGACCTTAAGGAGAACGCTCGTGCCGCTAAGAATGTTATCGCAGAGATATCCTCTGATGGCGATGATATGGCATCTCTCCTCAACAAAAAGGTCGCTGCATCATCTAATGATGAATTGGTAAGCGTAGAATTTGTCGGCAATGAAGATACCGAGACCACATCAAGCTTCAATATGCAGGTTAATTCCTTAGCATCACCGCAGATTAATACCGGTAATTTCCTGTCTGCCAAAGGATATGATTTCGAAGAAGGCCACTACTCCTTCGACCTTAATACAGTAAGCAATTCCTTCGAGTTCCAATTCAATGTCAGCCTCGGCGATAATAACTTGGATATCCAGAAGAAGATTGCAAGACTTGTTAATTCATCTGATGTCGGCCTCAAAGCCGAAGTAATAAGTAACGGCATGGATCAAAGTGCCTTGCAGTTAACCTCTAAGAACACCGGTCTTCCCGAAGGAGCCGACAAATTATTCTCTATTGAGACGAATACATCATGGGCAGAGATTAACAGACTTGGCATCAATAATATATCAACACCTGCAAGTAACTCATCATTTACGCTTAATGATACGAGTCATTCTTCAATGTCTAATACATTTACCATTAATAAGGCATTCGAAGTTACCCTGCTTAAGCCTACAGCCGGCGAAAGTGTTAACGTAGGCTTTAAGACGAATACGGAAGCTCTTGCAGATAGCGTTAACGATTTGGTCAACGTATATAACAACATGGTACAGATTGGAGCCAATTATTCGGTCAGCCATAACAATTCATACTTCAATGAAATGACGGGCATCGGCCGAACGCTAAGCAATCAGTTATCGGATATCGGAATAAGCCAAGGTGATGACGGTAAGCTATCAGTAGACAGAGACTCTATCACAAGCGGTGTTACGGGTGCTAATCGCGATGAGGTCTTCAAGACGCTTAATACATTTAAGAACGCTTTATCGTCAGCGGCAGATAAGACATCCGTTAACCCCATGAAATACGTCGACAAGCTATTAGTCGAATACAAGAATCCCGGCAAGAACTTTACCGCTGTATATGCCGCCAGTGCATATGCCGGAATGTTAATAAATCAGGCGTTATAAACGCCTGATTTTTATGTTCTGGATTTATGACATGTAAAGTATAATATCTGCCTATCATCGGAAAGCTGCTCCATAAGCTTAAGAGCCATCTCTATCTTATCCTCATCATAATTGGTAAACGGGTCATCTACAATCAGAATGGGCTGCTGCTTATCATACATAATATCCACAAGCGCAAGCCTTGAACAAAATGCCGCCAAATCCCTGTATCCCTCACTCAGATACGTCATTTCCTTAGTGCTTGCTCCGACTCTTATTGCCACATTAAGATTAGTATCAATACGAAATGCATCAGCTTCAACAACATCGCCCTTCGGATCAATCATCTTAAGATATGATTGCATTCCCTGCTGCATAGGTCTCATATAAGTAGATAAAAAGTCATTCTTGGCTTCTGTCAAATACTTCTTCGTCTTCTTAAGATATGATACCTTATTATTGTATTCCTCGAGCTCTTCCTTCAAATCCTCTATCTCAGAGGAACAATTCTCACAGAATTCTATCCTCTCACTTACTTCATTAATCACTCTTAACGTATCTTTGATTTCCAATTCCAGCGACTTTATATTCTCTTCTACCTTAGTCTCTTTTTCCTGTAGCTCTTCTACCGTATATTCACTCTCATATTCTTCATTTTCCTCTAGGAATTTATCTATTACTTCCTTGTGCTTTGATACTTTTTCGGATAGCTCCTCGTACTTTCTGGCTTCTGTTGTAATATATGTAACCTTTTGGTTAATATTATCGCCCTGAACATTGGGAAATGTGTTAAGGAATGCTGTTATCTTCTTCATGTCAGCCTCGCGTTCCTTAATTATCTCAGAGCGCTCCTTGTCATCCTCAGAATACCTTTTGTATAACTTATTATCTTCTTTGATACGCTGTATTAATTCAATCTCCGCATTTGTCGAATACAAATCCTGCACGCCGTATACATTTTGATAATGATTAAGCTCATTATACAAAGACATCTCTTCCTCAGAGAGCTGCTCAAGTGCATTCCCTCCGCTTTCAACAGCTTCCTTCTCATCAGCCAATAGCTTGTCATACTTTTCTGCCTTTACTTGTATGTCTGATATCATCTGCTGCATGGTTTCATTCGGATTAACAAGAAAATCAGATAAAAACTCTCTGCATATTCGCTCGGAGGTCTCATATTCGTTATTAGTCTGCTCGTACTTTTCCTTAGCATCATTATAATTTTGTTCAAGCTCATTAATCAGATTCTTGGAGCTGCTGTTTTTTCTCTTATTGCTGAGTATTCCCACGCCGAACATAATAAGTGCAATAACAATGCCGGCTATTCCTATTATCAGACCTGTAGTGGAACCAACTGCAATAATAGATATAATTGAGCCGATAAGTATAACTGCTCCTATAACAAATGTCATAATAATTGTTGATTTATTATTGGCACTCTTATCCCTTTTTGCTTCTTCATATAAATGCTTTTGTTGCTCAAAGTAGCCTTTTGTCTCGGCGACTCTTCCCTGCAGCCTATTAACGTTCTCAGCTTCCTTTCGTATAATATCGAGTTCTTCCTTTGTTGGCTTCTTCTTATTGAAATAATACTTAAGCTCCTGCAAGGTTTCATTATCTTCATCAGATAGCTTAGCATGCTCCTTTTGCACTCTAAGCTCAGACAACCTGTTGGCTCTCTCTGTCCAATCATCAATAACGCTATCATCAATAGGCTCGTCAAAAAGTCTCTTTAACTCTTCTATCTTATCATCATCGGGCATGCCTTCGTAAATCTTATCCAGCTGTCCCTGTAAGACATCTGTCTTCGTTGCTATATCATAATATTCCTTAAATTCCTCGTTCTCGGGAATACCATTTACAAAGAAATCATCAAGCTCATCTAACTCCTTTTTCTCTTCTTCGTATAGCTTAAGAACGGAATTATACTCGCCTCTTTTTTGATCCATTTCACTTTGCTTTGTTATCTTGGCTTTGAGCTCTTCCTTTTCCTTGTTAAGCTCATCACGTCTTTTTTCTTTTTCGTTAAGAAGCTCATGATTTCTGTATTCTGATTCCAAGAGACTGTCATATATCTCAGTCTCTTCCTTTAATGCATTAATCTTGCTCTTAACAATTGGGATTTTGCCCTTATTCTCCTTGCCATCGAAGTTATATACCTTAACCTCTTTATCAATTCTATCTATTGCTCCGTCAAAATTATTAATGTCATCCTGAACAGTCACAAGATCACCGAGCTTACCGTTAATTGCTCCTGTCATCGCAGGCATAATATCACTCTGCGGTATATAGATTGACTTCATAAAGGAATCTCTGTCTATCTCAAACAGCTCTTCTCCTAAATTCTTACTGTAATCATTGGAAACAAGATTAGTTTCTTCATCATATAAAGCAAATGTGTCTTTTTTTTCAGATTCGACAAATGTTCGCTCTACTCTGTAGCGCTTATCACCTACTCTGAAATTCATACTACCGCCATAAACTCCGCCGCTCCAGGGCTTGTATTTCCTTCTTGCGGAAATAATCTTTTTCTTGCCGGAGGCGGGATTGCCATAAAACATCGATGTAATAAAAGAGCATAAAGTAGACTTGCCCCATCCGTTACTCTCTAAGATAACGTTTAGACCATCTTTAAAATCTATTTGCTTGTCAACAAAATTACCATAGCCGGCAATATTGCACGATTCAATTATCATACTTATAATTTCTCCTCTTGAGGCTGTCCTAAAACTGCTTGTAGTGAAAAGTGATTCCCAATTTGTCCGAGAATAAAGCCTAATGAGGGAGGCGATGTGGAACATCGTTGACTGACGGGCAAAGTGGGGATTAATTTTCGCTGCAATGAGTTTTCGGACAGTCTCCCTTGATTGTTATATATCAAGATTCTCTCCTCTAAGCGCTTTGATGCCAAGCTCTACAATAATAGACTTGTCTTCATCACTAACATCCGATTGTCGCTCCAACAAGCGTACAAACTCTCCCTTAAGACTCCTATCGTTGGCAAAGCTTGCATAATCAACCTCCACCGTTGTATGGTCTTTGACTCTGAAGAAATAAAAATGATCGCTGAATTCTCTTTTTATCCTTCTTACATCAATGTCAACCAAATCATCCATATTTGTCTTGCCTACAAGAATAATCTCAACAAGGTCCTTGTTCTTGATGTCTAAAGTCACATCACTAATCTTATCAATGATGTCTCTCATGGAATCATTGGGGGTAACCTCTACCTCTAATCTATATATAATTCTATTGGCAAACGGAACAAAGGTATCAATTATCTTACCCTCTTCGTCTATATCAAGCAAGACAAACCCCTTATTACCTGCCTCATCAAAGCCCCTGCCTTCAAGGCAACCGGGATAGACAAATACACCTCTGTCATCTAATTGCTCTCTAATATACTTATGGATATGACCAAGCGCAAGATAATCTATATGCTTATTCTTCAAATCATTAAAATTAATCTCATATACCTTCTTTTCGCCCTTGTGATTGGCTGCTCCGCAATGTAATGTAACAATATTGCATTTGCCCGGGTCAAGCACTAAGGAGTGTGCGATATCCTTATAATTATCTTCAGTAAGCTCAACTCCCTTAATGACAACATTGCCGGATTCATACTTGGTCCATTCCGGTCCCTGTATCAGTGTGACATTATCCGGAATCTCGTATTCGCCCTCAAATACTCCGCGCTTATCATGGTTACCCTTAAGAAACACAAAATTAATACTCTCATGCTCTGATATCTGTTCAAATATACGTCTTATCGGAGTCTTGCGTGTCGATTTTCTGTCAAATGTGTCGCCCGCAAAAATAATTATGCTGACGTCGTTATTCACTGCATAGTCAACAAGACGAGAGAAATTGTCAAGAATTTCGTCTCGCCTGTCCTTAGCTTTGCTTTCGTCTAATAAGTTCTTGAGGGGCGACTCCAAATGTAAGTCGGCACAATGTATTATGCGCATAATTTTACTCCTGTACTTCGGGTACTTTCAGCCAAATAATCCCTTCTCAGACCTTTTCGTATCTCATAGTTGCTCCTGTACTTCGGACACTTTCAGCCAAATAATCCCTTCTCAGACATGCTCTCGCTCTGAACGGGTACCCCTAGCGGACGCTAAGCTCTCACAAGCTGCGCTTGTGAATCGCTAAGCGCCGAGACCCGTTAAGGTCTGAGAAGGGATTATTCGTCTGAAAGTGCCGTGGCATATTACAATAAGTGTTCTCTTATATACTCCCCACTCATAGAGGTAAGATAAGCGGGTGGAATATCGAATACCGTCTTCGCTCCGGCAACGCCTTCCTTAGACAATCTGTCAACCGCTCTTGCAAATGATACAATAATACTTGATGTAAATCCCGGGTTAGAATCAAGCTTAATAGAATACTCAACAACATGTGTATCCTCAAGATTCCAGCCGGTCTTACCGCTTCTTATAACAAAACCACCATGAGGAATTCCACTGTGATTCTTATTAAACTCATCTTCATCAATAAAATGAACCGTTGTATCATAGTCTGCAAAATAATTAGGCATTTCACAGATTTCTTTTTCAATTGATGCCGCATCTGCACCATCTTCAAGCACAGCGAAGACTTCTCTTGTATGCTTCTGTCTTGTTGAAAGCTTTGGATTGCTTCCGCTTCTTACAGCCTCTAATGCCTCTTCAACAGGGATGGTGTATTGCTTAGCATTCTTAACTCCCTTGATACGACGTACGGCATCTGAATGACCTTGGCTTACGCCCTTACCCCAGAATGTATAATCCGTTCCTTCAGGCAAGAACGCATTACCATACAATCTCATAAGCGAGAACATGCCCGGGTCCCATCCGCATGAAATAAGTCCTACATGGGAATTCTCCTTAGCTGCCTTATCAACATTTGCAAAATGTGTAGGAATATTAGCATGTGTATCAAACGAATCAACCACGTTAAACAGCTTAGCATACTCGGGCGTCTGCTTCGGAAGATCCGTTGCGGAACCACCACAAAGTATCATAACATCAATCATGTCCGTATAATTGGACACATTATCAACCGAATCAACTTTAACTCCTTCAGACTGAATCTGTAGGCTCGCCGGATCTCTCCTTGTGAAAACAGCCACAAGCTCCATATCATCATTTTGCTTAATAGCCGATTCTACTCCTCTTCCTAAATTACCGTAACCGATAATACCTATTTTAGTCATAACATTACCTTCCTTTCTTATGAATAGTTGCCTTCTTATTGTGCCTGCAATACTTCTGTCTTGGGCAAATTAACAATCATCTCATTAGATGTCCTAAACACCGTATCACTGGAGCCTAATTGATTAACAACAATTGTATCTCCGTTCTTAACGGCATCTTCATCAATTGTCAAACACTGACCACTCTTATAGCCTGTGGCTACCTTCTTGCCATTGACATATACTTTACTCCACTTCGTGAAATTCTGTCCGTATATATGCACCTCGTTATCGAAGCGATACATTCTCTCAACAACAACATCCTTAACACCCATTATAAGATTAGATGCCGGATACATATCCTGACCCTTGTATGCGTATCTCTCACCATACAACAGGTCATATTGCAACAGCCTGAGTCCGTCCTTATATTCATCCGAGCTTACAGGCACACCATCCCCGGTACGACACTCATTATAATTAATTACCGTTCCTTCATGTATACCAAGTCTGTCAAGGAATCGTGGCACAAGCTGATATGACGTTAACTCCATATCTTCCTTGGACATGCCGAAATTATTCCAAATATAATACTTCGTCTTATACAAGTCATGAGTAGATATTTCATCTTCCGTAAGACCCATTGTCGGCAAATGGTCGCCGAAGAAGATAACTATTGTCTTCTCATCCCTTGATGCGAGCGACTCGCAATAGTTCTTCATGAATGTATCCATCTCATGCGCTCTGTTGATATAATATGTCCATTGATTGGTAAGCTCTTCCGACTTGCCATTACACTTCACTTTAATTGCCTGGTCGTTCGGATAAGGCACCTTCGGATAATCACCGTGTGTTCCGACCGTAATTGTATACAGCACATCCGGACCCGGCGTTGAATCCATCGCATCTTGGCTTGCACCAATCAGAATATCATCGGTCGGCCATGAACCCATAGGTGTATACTCCGTAATATCTAACATCTCTTTACTCTGGAACGAATCAAATCCCATGAGCGTAAACGCATTTCTTCTCGAATAGAAATTACCGCCGTTATTATGAACTACATGAGAGCTGTATCCGAGACTCTTAAGCGCTGACGCAACCGATTCACATCTATCGACGTCCTTAAGCACAGTCTTCTGCGGATATTCACCCGGTCCCAAGAATTGACAAGACATACTTGTAAGCACCTCGAACTCGGTATTACATGTACCTGCGCCGACAACCGGTACCGTAAGCTGACCTGTTGAAAATTCCTTTTCTAAGCTATGTGAATAAGGCAATGGGTCCTCTGAGGTTTCAATAAAATCAATCTGAGACACATCATAAAATGACTCTAATAGCACAACAACTATATTAGGTCTTTCGTCCTCCTTGATAGTTGACTCCTCGCTTGTCTCATCAACCAATGCAAGAACATTTTCTTCATTATAAACAAGCGGCTTACTCATACCTCTATCGAAGACACTGGTACCAAAGCCATACAAGAATCCGTAATCGTAATAACCCTGCTGCAAATTACCGAAATATGCGGTCAAAACCTGCTTGTTCTGCAAAAACTTCGTAACTAAAGGAATCGATACAAAGCAAAGGGCTACGATAATAAGTCTCGCCCAAAACGGCGTCTTATATGTCACCTTCTTGCCTTTGCGAAACAGTTTTATCATAAGAAGGATATATATCAGTATCGCCACTATTGCTATCGCTGCCTGCCCCGCAGTAAAATAACCCGTTCCCTGCATAGTCAAGAGATCGGTTATCAGGTTAAGGTCTGTAAAGCCAAAGGGTGTAACACGATTAAGAAGAATGATTCCATTCGTTATTCCAAGCATAACAATGACAGCCGAGACAATCATTCTGCAGAAGGTCTGCCTTTTGAACAGATAACACAGACTGTATAATACAAATATCAAAAATGAATTATACAAAAATGCTCCGGTATGCTCACCTACAAATACGCATGTTTTAACAAATGAATGTCTTGCCATCCATTCTATAACAAAGCACATCGCAAGCGACAACGGAATATGCATAATAAAAGAATATTTATTAAGAAAGGCTGTAAACTTCTTGAGCTTTTCGCTTTCTTTAATCTTGATTATAAATTTCGGCGTCGGTATTTTCTTAAATATGCCACTAATTATGCTACCTATATTCTTAAAAAAGTTCCCTATTTTAGAAAAAAAGTTCTTCATAGCTTCTCCATTTTATATGACATAAAATACCGATAGATTATACCATTTTACCCCTTTTTTTTCAAGGATTGGTGTTATATAATGTATGGAGCGTTTCGCTGAAAGCGAAATATAAGGAGACAACATGCGTTCAAGATCAAGATTTCCAAGACTTAACAAAAGTTTAAAAAAACAAATAATGATAGCCATTATTATTTTTGTGGCTACTTTTATAATATTTACGGTTATATTCAACATTAAGCGTACACATGCATCCGACGACATGAAGGGGGCTTCCCTTCCCACAATATCATCGGAAGCCTTTGGCACTACTATCGGAGAGCTACACGGCTACAAGGAAGAGATGGATGCCTGCTATATGAGAGATTCCGTTATTCCTCTTACCTCCGACAGAAAGCTTCCGCTTGACATTAATACCTTCGGTAACTCAATTGATTCAATTTCCTATGAGATTAGATCAACTGATATGGAGCGCAAAATCGCCGAAACTAAGGTTACTGATTATGAGCAATCCGATAATCGTATAAAGCTTAACCTTCAAATTGAGAATCTAACGGAAGAAGGTACGGAATATCTGTTTATTATCAAATTAAAAATAAACGGACAAGATGTGCGCTACTACACGCGAATTCTTATTCCCGTAAATTGTCACGAGAAGGAACTCTTTGATTTCATCAAGTATTTCCACGAGACATCTCTTAGCGACAACTACAATGAGCTTAGCATGTATTTAGAGACGTCAGAGAATTCAAATCACGACACCTTAGCAGATATTAATCTCGAATCAACCGTCGACCAGATAGGCTTTAGCGGCTTTGACGCCACAGAGGTTTCAAGTCCTATAATCGAAATCAAAGATATTAATTCTGACTACTGTGTATATGAGGTGACATATCAACTACAGCTTAACGAGAATGGCGAGCCATCTTATTTCAACGTTAAGGAGTATTATAAGGTAAGATATACACCATCCAGAGTGTTTATACTTGATTATCGTCGCAATATGGAGGAGATTCTTAACAGTAATAAGGTTATCCAGGAAGGCAACACCCTTAATCTCGGAATCACTTCAAGCAACGTTAATTATCTATCCAACGAGACAGGAACAATTACATGCTTTGAGCAAGGCGGAGAGCTATTCGAATACAATCAGAACGAAGGAAGACTAATCAAGCTATTTAGCTTCCTTGAAGGTAATATCAATGATTCACGCGGATACTACGATTCACACTCCATCAAAATTCTTTCCATTAACGAGAATGGTGATGTTAATTTCGCGGTATACGGCTATATGAACAGGGGCGACCACGAGGGATATTGTGGTATTGACCTCTACAGATATGATGCAAGGACTAAGATGACAATTGAAGAGGCTTTTGTTGCTACCACTTGCTCATACCAGATACTTAAGGCAAGCTTCTCGGATTTGTTATACAAAGCCAATGACAAATATTTCTATGTAATGATTGCCGGTAATCTCGTTAAAATTAATCTTAAGAACGATACAATGACTAACGTCTTAGAGGGCTTGGAGCACGGACAATATGCTGCATCCAAATCGGGACGATACATAGCATACACAAGCACCCCTAACAAGGCAAATTCGCTTATTGTTGAAGACCTCAGTAACGAAAGCACATTTACAATAGAAGCAGGTAGCGGCAAATACATTAAGCCGCTTGCGTTTATGGATGAAGACCTTGTATATGGACTTGTAAATGTTGATGATGTAGGCAACAATATAGCCGGCGCAACCATTTATCCGATTACAGATATCGAAATTGTACAAATAACATTACCTGAGCATCCGATTCTTAAGGAATACCACAAGGACGGCTACTACGTAACCGATGCGAATCTTGATGCTCATACGCTAACACTAAATCGAGTTACGAAAAGCGATGCCGGTTACGCAGAAGCAGACATTGACACAATCAAAAATACCGCAGGCGAAGCAGGAAGGGCTGTTGATTTTATTGCCAAAAAGGATGATGTTCGCGGAGAAATCACAATCTTAAAAAGCACTAAGCCGGATGATAAGAATCCGATACCTGCATACAACTACATTACAGCCGACACACATTTCATAGGAAGTGACAGTACAATTACAGTTAATGCCAATAACACCAACGACGAATACTTCGTATACATAGGAAGTCAAGTACTTATGGCCAGCAGCAACACCTCTGATGCAATCAACGTTGCGGATGAGCAAATGGGTATCGTTGTAGATAATAATTCAACCTATATATGGAAGCGAGGACGCAAGTCATATGTCAATGCATTTACCGGATTACAGGTTGGCGACAAGGACACCAAGGCTGACACCATATCAAAATGCATCAGTACAATGCTTGTAAAGGAAGGACTTAATGTCGAGGTTAATAAATATATCGAAGAGGGTCAGGGACCTTACGAGATACTCAAGAATATAATGAAGAATTACAAGGTATTAGACCTAACCGGATGTTCACTGTCCGAAGTACTGTACTATGTATCGCAAGGCAGTCCCGTGCTTGCAATTACCGGCGCCGATGACGCAACACTTATTGTCGGATATGATGCGGGAAGCATCGTAACATATAACCCTAACACCGGTGCATATGTACGACAAGGCATGAACGAAGCAAGCGCCAGATTCGAAGCCAACAACAATGTATTCATATCATACATATCTAAGTAATCAGCAACATAAAATCCCCCTCACTGATTAGGAAGAAAAACCAAGTCAGTGAGGGGGAACCCTTAATATCAATCAACACATTGCATTTGCTTGCATAGCTGATCATACTCTCTGTTAATCTCTTGAATTGTGCCGGTATCACCATCCAGATTATCGGGATGGTATATCTTAAGTAAATCCTTATATCGCTTCTTAAGCGACTTCTCGTTGCCTACGCCTATGAAGAAAATCTGTGCTCCGCTTATCTGCTCCGAGCCACCTTCAATACCATTCTCTTCGTTAAACTTGAGGACCTTGGAATAGAAAGCCTTCTCTCTCTCGAACTTCTTCCTATCGTCGGCTAACTTCTGTGTCTCTGTCTCAAGGACCTTCCACTTCATATCAAATAGGTCCTTCTCTCTGGACATCCTATCGCGTTCTGTCTTCTTCTCACGCTTAAGCTGTTCACTCTGAAGCTCTAACTCCTGCTGAGCTCTGTCAATGAGTGTCTTAGTGGTGTTAAGATTCCTATGTAGTTCTTCGATGATTTGTGCCTGTTCTCTACGCCACTGCTCGAATTCTTTCGCATCGGTCGGAGCCGGTACGAAATCATATTCCAGATTCATTAGTATCTCCTTATGATAACAGGGTGTTCAACAACAAATTCCATAGCATTATACACTATGTTGTTGTAAATTGCAAGAATAATTACTAGATATTGAGAGATTATTGTATCTACATGCCTAACATATCCATAGCACTATAGTTAATTGCAACGGTATAATTCGATGGAATGTAGGGGTGGCGGATGAGGGTGGTGTGCGACTCTATATCGTAGTACCAGCCTTCTTCAGCCTGTTCGTAATCCTTTTGTCTGAGATAGTGTTCTGATTCCCTGCCGTCTACAACTACTGTATGAGGGCAATTATTATCTGATGTTACAGCAAGCTCAATATCCTCTATTGTAGACTTGTACTCTCCTTCATAAGAGAAACTGATAATCGTAGCATCCCCTACTTTCATATCTATATGCGTTCTACGATAAATACCCTTCTTATAATCAAGTGTTATGCCATCATCCTCGTAATAGTCAAAAGCGGATGATTTATCAGCAACACATATTATTCGTAAGCTATTCACATCATCCTTAGATAAATTCATCATTTGATTCTTAGCAATAGGAATAATCGCACCACTTACTACAAATAGTGGTATCGATTCTAAGTCTACAGGAATTTCAGCTGTAGCACCACCCTCAAATTTATCTAATGATACTCTATCATTTTCATATGAAAAGCCATAGTAGTTACTTCCCTTGGGCAAGTAGACCTTACGCATATCAGTGCCTTTATCTAACACATTTGCCACAAGAAGAGAGTCGCCAAGCAAGTATATATCGTCGATGTCATAACAGCTATCATGCTGCCATAAGCGGCGTCATAATCATATCTCCGCTTGAGTGGCTTCGCATCATGAGCGAATACATATACGGGAACAATCTATATCTGAACTTAATGGCATCCCTTATAAAATGAGTATACTCAAGATACATCCACGGCTCCGTAACAGTGTTGTCAATATTAACAGAATGTATGGAAAAACGCGGCATAAAAATACCGGCTTGAACCCAACGAACAAATAACTCCGGTGATGGCACTTCACCGTAAAAGCCCCCGATATCGGCTCCGTAATTGCTCACCCCCGACATTGACATACCAAGAACCGTCGCCTGATTATACTTAAGCGTATCCCATGAGGTTCTGTTATCTCCTGCCCAGCTCTGCGCATACCTTTGAATGCCGCTGTGACCGGCACGACATACGATAAACGGACGTATATTGGGATTATTCTCACGGATAGCTTCATCCGTAATCTTACACATAATATTAGCCATCACGACTCGTGTCTCGCCGATTGTTGCGCCCTTACCGTCATAGTCCACCTTAGCATCCTTATCAACTATGCTATCGTATTCGCAGTTGTCATTCCAGACAGATGTTGTTCCCTTAGACAGCACATTATCCTTAAGAAGCTTCTTCCACTCTTCTCTGCACTTAGGATTGGTAAAGTCGGCAAATACTCCTTTGCCGCCCCACCATTCACCTACTGCAAAATACGACTTCAACGCGCCAACTGCATAATGAGACTCTATATCACCTACTGCAAAATACGACTTCAACGCGCCCACTGTATAAAGCGACTCATTATCATCGCTTTCCTTAACAAGCATATCCTTGGATGTAAACTTATCTATGTTAGGATGAACAAGTAGAATGCCGGGCTTAACATTGGGGGATACAACGATTCCTTTATCATCCATCACCTTAAAGAAATCTGTCGGGTTAGGGAATCTGTCACTACTCCACGTAAATACACAACGCTTATCTCCTTCATCAGTCTTCTGCGTCGTATATCCGCTTGACAATTGAAAGCCATCAATAGGAATGTCTTCATCTATTGCTGTGTCTATAAAGCCCTCGATTGCTTTGTCGCAATCCTTGTCGAGTTCGCTATAGTACATGGAGCTGCCGAGATACCCCAGTGCATATTTCGGAAGCATTGCGCTCCTACCTGTAAGATAAGTATAATCTCTCACCACATCCTTAACACTTGGCCCTGCTATGAAGAAGAGATCTATATCGCCGTGATCTACTTCATAGGTGCTATGATGCGGCCAGTAATTACTATGGCTTCTGCCCATGTCAAATGTGCATTCATTCATGTTGTGATAGAAATAGCCACAAGCCTTACCTGTCTTCTTATTAGCCTTAATATAGAAGGGAATATGCTTATATAAGCTATCCGCATTAATCGGATCATAGCCCATCGTATCATTAGGGCTCATGGTCATGAATTGATGCAGCTTATTAAGACGACCCGTCTTCTCTCCGAAGCCATAGAAGCAGTCACCCTCCACAATCTCACTTGTATGATATCTTCTATCGTTAGAATCGCATCGATATGCCAATTCCGGAATATCTCTATGGAGCAATGTGTCCGTTTTATCGTACACCTCTATCGCCGCAGGATTTTTCCTTATTATCACCTTGAGGATATTGCCGTTTATTGTCGCATAGTCATTATTGTCATCCAATCTGCTTGCGGCAACGTCAATTCGTTTGCGCTCATCCCCCAACACCTCATCAAGTCTATCTTCCCACGCAGTCGTAACAAGGCTATAGCTTTCCTCTGCAAAATCACCGGCAAAACCCACACGAATTCTTATAATACTGTCCGTCACAAAATAGATTCTGATAGCACAAGCATTAGTCTGAACCTCATAATAATTATTACTTTGTGTAACACTTCTAACTTCTCTAACTATTCTCATTACTATACCACCCCTCGTACATTCTTGTCTCTAAAATCTACACCAAATACCTTAGTATTATTTCCGTCACAAATACTCCTGCACTTGCAGCTATCGCAACCGTCATAAGTCCGCGGTTAAACAGTGCCAGTATTACCGCCACAACAACTCCGACTGCTGCCGAAATCGGATTTTTAGTTGCATAGAATACAGCCGGTATTGTCATTGCCGACAGTACTGCATATGGTATGTATGTCAGGAATGATTTGACAAATGTGTTATTGATTTTGTGGCGCGCTAAGGCAAAGGGGATTACCCTTATTAAGTATGTTGTACCCGCCATTATGCCTAAGTATATAAAAAATTGTATGTTATCCATATAGTCTCCTTTGCTGCGGATAGGTGCTACTTATATACGATAAATATCATAGTATTTCACGTGACACGCTCTCGCTCTGAACGGGTACCCCTAGCGGTGCTAATCTCTCGCTGCGCTTGCGCTTGCGAATCGCCAAGCACCAAGACCCGTTAAGGTCACTTAGAAATACTCTGATATTTTTCGTATATCCAAGTAATCTTCCACGCGGATAGGTGCTACCTATATACGGTGACTGTCAGAGTGCTTCAAAGTGACCTTATAGGGTCTCGGCACTTAGCGAATGCGAAGCATGAGCTTAGTACCGCCCCATTCAGAGCGAGAGCGTGTCACTGTGAAGCATTCTGATAGTCACCGTATATCCAAGTAATCTTCCACGCGAATTGGGATTATTCTACTGCGCCTTCCTTAACAGGGAATAGTAGCGCTCCTACCGCCGTCGCCACAATCGCACATATACATATTGCGATACCTGACGAAATACTGTTAAGCACCGGAACGAAGTAGAACGCGCAACTCAATCCTATTGCCAAAATCGACACAAAGCTTATTGCAAGCGACTTCTTCGCTTCCGGAATTACAATAGCAATAAACATTGCATACAACGCTATATTAAGTGAATTAAGCAATATATCCGGCAATACACTGCCAAGGACCGCTCCAAGCATCGTACCAAGCGCCCACCCTATATACGGAAGAACAATAATGCCCCTGAAGAAATGCTTATTAACCGAATCCTTGGTTATAGCAACTCCGAATATCTCATCCGTAATAAATGCTCCATAGAAAAATCTATTGGCAAGCGAAAAAGAATCATCCGTTTTTTGAGACAGCGATACCGCCATAAATGAGTACCTGATGTTAATGGTGAGCTGCGAAAACGCCATCTGCAAATACTGCGCAGGATGTATCATAATATTGATTCCTGCCAGCTGTCCCGCAGACGTTAAATTAAGCATAGATATAAGCACCGCCTGCCACCAGTATAATCCGCTCGATACAGACATAATCCCAAAGGTAAAAGATACCGATAAGTATCCCAGACCAATGGGAAGTCCTGCTTTAAATCCTTCTGAAAATGATTGTTTCATGTCTCCTCTTATCATTTATATACAGTCCTTCGTAACAAGTACCTCCCGTGGGTCGGGCTTCGCCCAACGTTTCCGGAGAGGTCTTGCTTACTCAGTCCTTCATTACATTAGCGGAGCGAAGACTCTGAGTATTCCATCAATTAATCTATGAAATTTGCCGAAGGTCATACTCTCTACCGTCTTAAGCTCACACTCTTCCTGCGTCTTAAGAAAATCAGACTTAACTTCATTAATCATGCTTGATTTATAGAACATACTGTTACATTCATAGTGCAAGAAAAGGCTTCTATAATCAAGATTGACAGTACCGACACCGGCAATCTTATCGTCTACCACAAAGGCCTTAGCATGCACAAAGCCCGGTGTATACTCATAAATCTTAACTCCTGCCTTGAGCAAATCCGGATAATAACCGCGCGATATTCTATGAACAAACTTGGAATCAGATATGCCCGGAGTAATAAGCCTTACATCAACACCTCTCTTCGCCGCAAAAATAAACGCATCAAACAAAGCATCTCCAAGCATTAGATATGGTGTAAAGAACCACACGTAATCCTTAGCCTGTGACAATAGCTCTACATACATCAAATTACTTGAATGATCATCTCTCTCCGGCGAGTCATAGTATGGAATAATATATCCGTCTGTCGTATCGGGTGTTGCTACAAGCTTACGTTCATTAGGTGCAGGTATCGGCTTTGGAACAATCTTTTCTTCTAGTTCAAGTGAATTCCAAAATTCCATGAACATAAATCGATAGCTCTCTACCGCCTTACCGGTCATCCTAAATCCAAGGTCCTTCCACACACCAAACGGATGAATCTCATTAATATATTCATCAGCAACATTAATGCCACCGCTATAAGCTATCTCACCGTCGATAATCATCATCTTACGATGTGTTCTGTTATTAAGCTGTGTACGTATGAAAAGAAACGGATTAAACGGTGCTATCTTAATCCCCTTAGCACGTAGCTCTTTAACATCCTTTATAGAGTATGTTCCTATACTGCCAAGGTCATCATATATTATCCTAACATCAACGCCCTCTTCAACCTTCTTGGCCATAATATCTGTCAGCGTATCCAAGAACACTCCTCGCTGTAATATGAAGTACTCCATATATATGTAGCTTTGCGCCTTTTTCAAATCCTCACACATATCCTTAAAGCACAGCTCTCCAAATGGATAATACTTAACACTCTCATTATGAAGCATTGGAAACTTCGCATTCTCGCACAAGAACGACACAGATTGCATAAGCCTTGGGTCTTCATTATACACTTCATTAATGGCATTGTTTTCAATATAAAATTCATTGCGTCCCAAATCTGCCGCGGCTCTACGTATCTTAGCATCAAGACGTCTGCCCGTTTTCTTGTTACCCAACACAAGATAAAGTATCGAGCCTAAAATAGGGAAAAGAATAACTACAATCGTCCATAGCAATCTATACGCACTTTCATCTCGCTTACTGATAATATATAGAACTATTAAAAATGCTATGACTTCAAATATCACATTTACTACAGTAACAAGCCAATCACCCAAAAATCTACGTATACTTCCAAGTCCTCCAAGTATCAAGATAAACCAAAATACTTGGATTGCAACTGCAGGCAAAACTATAAGTACACGCCCCAGAATCTTCTTCATAAGAAACCTCCTATTTATAGATTACTTAGCACCTCATCATACGTATTATAGAAGTACTGCGACTTATCGTCTGACTTAAGCACCTCAACAAAAAGCTGTGACTGCCTATCTGCTATATTGCCCATCATATGACCATCCACGTCTACATAATCCTCATCAGTGCGATGCAAATACTCTGACTTCGCATAGTTAAAATCATAAAACTCTATTCCCATAGACCCCAATAGGTCAGTAAAATAATCATGAACCTCACTCATATCCTGTGCTCTTAAGCGGTATGGATTAAGGGCTGACTGTGTGCATATAAGCCTAATATTATTCTCATCACAGTATGCTTTGATGCGCTGCAAATCATATATATTATCGTCTTCCACATGACCCTTAAATTCCGTTGGCGCCCATGCCAAATCAGGTGCTCTGTTAACACCTCTTAAAAAGCCTCTGCCTTCATAATCAAATGCCGTATCTGACTTAAGATATTTATTAACAGCATTCATGGCGCTATCGTTATTGGCGATATAATCACTATCAAGCTTAGCTCCTACGCAGTTCGGTATCTTAGCAATATTCTCTCCCGTCAATGCATAGTCGCAAAACAGCATCACGAACCTCTGCGGCCACACTGCCTCCCTAAAGTAATGATATCTCCTCATACCTGTAAGATGAGGCATAAGATTCATATCCGTACCCAAATCTCTGGTCTGATCAAGCACCCAATAATATGGGTCTATATCAAGTATTACCGTCTTATACTTCTTATCCAAGTTGGCTTCCTGTAGTATATAATATATATTATTAATCGGAGTTATTCTCCTTGCAACGCTAACCGCATTAACATCCAATCCATCAGATATAATATATGGATTGTATCCGCACTCCGCATGGGACTGTCCCATTATCAAAGTATCATAATCTCCCTCTTGCGCCTGTTTAAGCAGCACTCTGATGCCGGACGGTGGTGTCAAGAGGAACGACATAATTCCCACACTTAATGCAAATACTATTACAATGCCAAGGATTCGTCTAAAAGTTCGCATACATAAATCCTCCCGCAAATGAAACCGATACGAAGCATGCTATCGCCTGTATCAATGCCACCCATACCAACACCTGCACCCAATAATTCTTAGTGCTGAGCCAATCTCTAATCGATATTTTCTTCTCATGCAATATATCAACAAGAAGAACCAGTGCTATACTTATCGGCAGTATGAAGAAATCCCAATGCTGCAATTCAATACACGCAAAATCTGTTAAATCAAACCTCACACTGTTATACAGCATAACAAAGGCATCCTTCATAGATGTCGTACAATCAAACACCCAACCAAGTGTAATAATGAATAACGTCCTAATTAAAGAGAATATCCAATATCCCTTTGAGTTATCTTTGATTTTAAGACCCTTTTTCCACTTAGCATACTCATCAACCAGGATAGCCGAAACAGCCAAGATAATACCGTTATACAGACCCCACGCCAAGTAGTTGGTACCCAGTCCATGCCATACACCTACGAACACAAACACAATAATATCAGCAATTCCTACGCATATCTGATTCGCTCTCTTACGAGGCATGAACTTCTTAAGACCCTTCTTAACCTTGCCCATACCTCTCGATATAGACACCGGATAGAATACATAATCCTTCATCCACTGTCCGAGAGAAATGTGCCATCTGCGCCAGAATTCCCCAAGCGACAATGAAAAATACGGTTGTCTGAAGTTCTCCTTCATCGTAATTCCGAAGCATTGCGACACACCGCGAATAATATCTATACCACCACTAAAGTCTAGATACAGCTGTATGCCGTATGCAATAAAGCCAAGCCACACTGTAGCTCCGTAAGGCGTATCGGGATTATCCGTAAATATCTGTCCGACATATGTTCCAACTCTATCAGCCACAACAAGCTTCTTGAACAGACCCCACAGCATTAGCTGTATACCGTATTTAATATTGTGCCAATCTAACCTATGCTCTTTGAACAATTCCGGAGCAAGCTCAGAATATTTGCTGATAGGGCCTTGCACCATCTGTGGAAAATATGATGTAAATAGGAGCACCTTGAAATAATTCTTCTCAGCTTCTATTCTGCCCCAATAAACATCAAGCATATACGACACTACCTGCAGCGTATAATATGACAATCCCGCGGGCACTATAAAATTCTTCATAAATAACGAATACGAGTATTCTGTGCCTAAAAACATCACATTCTCATTAAAGATTGACATGCCAAGTACATATTTCAAAATAACCAGCACGGCAATAGCCAAGACCATTCCCGTTATAAGGAATGCCTTCTTGTGATTATCGTTTCGTTCAATTAGCCTTGCACTTAAATATGTTGTTAATGAGGTAAATATAATAAAGAGTCCGCCAAAGACACTGACGCTGTATATATATACAAAGCTGAGTACCAAAAGATATCCCCACCGAAACCTTGCAGGGACAATATAATAAGTCATCACTGATAATATAAAAAAGACCATAAAGCCGGCCGCTGTGATACTCATCGATTAAGCTCTCCTTAAATATGCTCCAACCGATATCATATCATATTTTACTATGTCTTTCACTATACATTTCACTATGTTTGGTAAAAAATTTAATGAAAAAATCACATTTTTAGTATATAATAGTAGCGTTAATTGAAAGGAGTCATATATGACAGCGAAGAATAAGAAGATACTGATCACCGGAATTGTATGTGTTGTAGCACTTGCACTCATTACATTTCTGATAATTCATTTTACATATTATAAATTCACATTTACATCAGAAGCAGGTCAGAACATATCTAACAATGACAAGATTGAAGTTGCATTAGGCAGTGGCGAATTGCCCAAGGTTACTGCAATATATACCGACCACACAGACAGCAAGAACGGCTCCGCTTGTGAGGTGACAACGGAAGGTTCATGCGATACAAACCATTTAGGCGACTATGCCGTAACATACACCGCCACATATAACGGCAAATCCAAGTCAATAGACGTAACATATAAAGTCGTTGATAAGACTCCACCCGAGATAACACTTAACGGCGGCGAAGAAATAACATGGCCTCTTGACAAAGAATTCCAGGATCCGGGATACAGTGCCAATGACAATGTAGACGGCGATCTTACATCAAAGGTCGAGACAGAAAGTAATGTTGACATACATACCGAAGGCACATATCAGATTACATATAAAGTATCTGATTCAGCCAAGAATGAAGCTACGGCTATTAGAAAGGTTAACGTTAAGAAGATTGATGAACAACAGATAATTAATCCCGGCGATAAGGTTGTATACCTTACATTTGATGACGGACCGGGACCTTACACGCAGAAGCTGCTTGACATATTAGACAAATACAATGTCAAAGTAACATTTTTCGTAACAAATGCATACCCCGGCCATGAATCACTTATAGCCGAAGAAGCAAAGCGTGGTCATACAGTAGCTATACATACTTATTCTCACGCTTATGATAAAGTATATGCAAGCGATGATGCCTACTTTGCAGATCTTAATGCGATGAATGACATAATCAAGGCGCAAACAGGCAAAGAATCTAAGATAGTAAGATTCCCCGGCGGAAGCTCTAACACTGTAAGTAAGAAGTACAGCGAAGGAATTATGAGCAGACTGACTCAGGAATTAACAAATCGCGGATATCTATATGCCGATTGGAACGTAACCAGCGGAGATGCCGGCGGTACGACAAGCACTGACCAGGTGGCTGCCAATGTAATAACAGGTATGCAAAAGAACAATGTGTCTACCGTATTACAGCATGACGTTAAGGATTATTCTGTTAATGCCGTAGAGCGAATTATACAGTGGGGACTTTCTAACGGATACAAGTTCTTGCCACTCACCGAGACCAGCCCGATGTATCATCATACGGTACAGAACTAGGACCAATAATTATTTATACAAATAAAGAACCCCCTCCCCAAAAAATATTTTTGGGGCAAAGTGTCGTTATAGAGGGGGGGATATAGTGAAAAAAAACCAAAAACCTAGTTTTTTCCCTAAAAACTGTAAATGTCAACATAAAAATGCATGAAAGTTACGAAATAAAAATGTAGTTTTATTACGATTAATTTGAGTCCTCATTTTCCAGTAGCTCATAATAATACTTAGTTCTATATGATGGGCCAACCATTTTTATCACGTGTGCGTAATGCAATAATCGATCTAATATAGCATTCGCAGCATCGGGTCCGAGAAAACCTCTCCCCATTTACTAAGTGACTGATTTGATGTAATTATAGTAGGGTTGTGCTCATATCTTTTGGCTATAAGCAGGAAGAGAAGGTTCACACCTGTTTTATCAACCGGAAGGTATCCTATTTCATCAATAATAAGTAGCTTATATTTTGCAAAGTGTTTCAGCCTTCTCTCAAGACGATTTTCATCGTATGCTTTCCTCAGCGTTTGTATTAAATCATGGCATGTAATAAAGTATGTAATTCTCCTCTTCTTGGCTGCTTCGATACCGATTGCAGTAGCAAGATGAGTTTTACCTGTTCCCGGTGTTCCGTAGAATAATATATTTTCTTTTTGCTCCATAAATCGTATTGAGAACAGGTCTTTGACTTCGGTTTTGCTTACATTGCAATGAATTTGATTAAATCTTCTATGTCACCTCTCATACTGGCACACCTCCTTAAAAAGATGACATAATTATAAAAGAAAAGTGCTACCACAGAAAATGCATAAATTCCTACATTTCCATTTCGGAATTTTTCTACATTTCTATGTTAGCATTTACAGGACGGTTTAATTTGTCAAAACAGACTGTGAGGACATATCTGTGTAGAATAGTATTAGATAATGTCGAAGATACAGACCGAGTATTATGAGGCTGTAGATAAGTTGACGGATAAAAAGAATGAGATTGAGATTGCAGAAAAAGAGGCTGATAAGTGGCGCACATGCTACAATACATTCTGTATGTTCGTATGAAATTAAGCAGAATATATCATAGCAAAAACTGCAAAATCAGATTGACAGAACAGAACATATGTTCTAAAATAAAAGAACATAAAGTCCTGGACAATTTGTAGTGCAAATGATAGAATTAAGAAGAAGGAGGAAACGATAATGGCTTATGCAATAGATTTATTTTGTGGTGCTGGCGGTATGAGCGAAGGTCTTATTCAAGCTGGATTTCATATTCTTTTCTCTAGTGACATTAATTCTGATGTTCAGCGAACATATATGAATAGACATAAGCAGTTGGGTTTACATCAAGGTGTAAATACACATTTTCATAGAGGAGATATCAGAGAACTGAATGGAGATATGATTCGTGAGGCTATTCAGAATTTAGAAATATTCAGAGGTCAAGATATTCCGGAAATAGATGCAATTTTTGGTGGACCACCTTGCCAAGGTTTTAGTAGGGCTGGTAGAAGAGACCCGAATGACCCTAGAAATATGTTATTCAGGGAATATTTAAGAGTTATTAGCGAAGTTAGACCTAAATATGTGGTATTGGAGAATGTAACAGGATTTACGGATACAAGATTTTATGGGTTTGTTGGTGTGACCGGTCATCAGTATGAAGATGGTGAATTGGTGCCGGATATACTTCGTAATGAGTTTCGATTGATTGGTTATCAAACACTTGAACCAAGAATTTTAAATGCTGCACACTATGGTGTGCCACAAAGAAGGAATAGAATAATAGTGATGGCGTATAGAAATGATAAGGTTGCACCAGTATATCCTGAAGCAATATATAATGATGAAAACGCTTTAACTATTACAGATGCAATAAGTGATTTGATTCGTGATGAAAATGTGCGGAATCAAGTGCATGCAGATAATACAGAATATCAAATTAGTTCAAGAGTTGGGCGCACACCTGACATTAACGGTAATCCCATTAACAGTAATGGTGATATACATAACAATGAGATATCCACACATCAGCAGATTATATCTGAAAGATTTGCGTTGTTTAGAGAAGGTGAGGATGGTGCTAGATTAAAAAAACGTGTAATGTCTGAAGGCATAGACATTGCTAATTCTCCTGCATTAATTGCCCATTGTGTTGAAAAAATGGGAATTGATGAACAAGCAGTTATTGAACTGTTTAGGGCTGGAAATGTGAGTAAAGAAGATGCAGATATTTTGCTCACGAAGAAGAATATCAGAACAAGATTGGATAGAACCAGACCATCGGCAACGGTCATGACTATAGCAGATGATTATATTTCTCCATTTGAACCGAGAACCTTTACAGTTAGAGAGTTGGCAAGAATGCAGTCATTTGATGATAGTTTTGAATTTTTAGGAAAAAGGACAACCGGCGGATTGAGAAGACGTGTAGAGGTTCCACAGTATTCACAAGTTGGAAATGCTGTACCGCCATTATTAGCTAGGGCGATAGCAACTGAAATAATGAGAGTTTTAGAAGTATAGCAATTATAAGGCAATCCGAATGCTTCGGGTTGCCTTGCGCTATTTTTAGAGAAAGAAGAGTGAATTTATGTTGAAAATGTCGGATACATCAATAAGAGGGGTTTTACCATTCTTTGCTAATGCAGGGTTGCAAGTAGCATTTTTGGTACCAACTCCAACCGGATATCAAAAGTCTATTATGGATGCCACATTGCCTTTAAGAGAAATGTTACAAGAAACTGGTATTCATAATTATGTGGAGCAAAGACAAGGACCTGAACATAAGGAGTTGGTAAAAACATATTTTTTGGCACCGGACAGAATGATTGAAACAGAGGCTTCGCTGTATAGACCTATAACGAAACAGGGAGATCCGAGAATATGGTTTTATAATCTGAAACAGTATTGTGTACCGTGCAATTTGTTAGCTATCTTAGCTAATAAAGGGAAATTATATGTTCTTAATTTGTCAAATGCTGAAATAGTTGAATCAATGAATTCGGGTTTTATCAGTGAAATTATTCAGCAGTTTATTGATGACGATAATGCTATTGCAAAAGAACTATTAGCAAAGATTCAGGAGATACATAATCGTGGCTTTTTGCCGAGTATTACAGTAGGAGATCCCGGTGTAGGAGATACTCTTGAGAATGCTTTAGGCATATCAAGAAATCCTTCGAAATTACCAGATTATAAGGGAATCGAACTGAAGGCAAGTAGAACATCGACATATAATAAGCCAAAGACAAGTAACAGAGTGAATTTATTTACACAAGTTCCTGATTGGGCTAATAGTAGAGGTATGGATCGAGTGAAGCTTCTTGATACATATGGTTATTGGGCAGAGCAAAAAGATGGGTCTCAAAGATTTGATTTGAACTGTACATTACGTGCTAATGTGCCTAATCCACAGGGCTTATTTTTGGAAGTTGATTTGGATAATGATTTGCTAATAAATTATTACACCAAGGATGATGTAGTAAGACGGTATGTGGCGCAATGGAGTTTTATGTTGTTAAAGCAGAGACTATTAGAAAAACATAAAGAAACATTTTGGGTAAAAGCTACGAGTAAGATAGAAAATGGACAGGAATATTTTAGATACGACAAAATTGTTCATACTAAAAATCCAAATGCAAGTTTATTTCCGCAGTTAATTGATGAAGGAATAATAACGGTAGATTATATAATGCATAGGAAGGAAAATGGAACAGTGAGAGATCATGGGTTCCCGTTTAAGATTTTCCCTAGAGATTTGGATTTGCTGTTCCCAGAGCCGAAGACTTATGAATTGACATAGTTGCTTTCTTGTTGTGAAAATAATGAATTTTGAAGGTGAGCAAAATTATGATAGGATGATGCTATGGAAAAATATGATATATACTTCTGGGGAAATATAGAAGTAAGAATTACTAAACTTTATTTAGAACTTAATAAAGTTAAGATATGTGAAATTTGTAATAAACGAACACACATTGTAGATATGTGTGCATTGCAAAAAATATCGATGAAAATGATGAGGATTATATAGAATTAGTAAATACCTATATGGAGTCATATGTTATCGGATTAGAATTGATGGAAAAATTGCGTGTGTCTCAAATAGAACTTTATGAACAAATTATGGAATAGTGTTTGACGCAAAGCCAGATGCAATGCCTTTTAATTATCGAATTAGTTATAAGGTTTCGTTGCTATGCTTGATTATAAAAATGTGCTGTGGGAGAAGAGGATGTTCTTTGATAAAGATGCATATTGTCGCAACAGCAATAGCAGATTTTGAATATAAGCGAAGATTAGAAAAATATATGAAAACACATATGGAAAATGAATTTGTTGTCCGTTTCGAACCGGCAGTGAATCGGGCGATGTAGTTTGCATTAGCTGATGATATACTTTGGAGATAGGATATCACCCGAAGACCTAGAATGACCTAGCGTACTACATATGACAAAGCAGGCTGCCTATTGACAGCCTGCTTTGTGTGTGTCAGAATCAATAACTACAACAAAATTATTTACACTATCTACGGAAGAGGTTTTTGCTCTGAATAACTATAATAAATTCATCTCAACCCTGGCTATAATCTCCGGCAGTGCCCTAACAGAATTAACTGAGAAGCGCTGTCGTAACACATCTATTAACTCCTTCTTATCTGAATCCAGCATATTAATCGTCCCACAATAAATGCATAGCGCAGAATCAGCGACCTGCTGCGATACATAATCCTTCTGTATCAATATGCTATCTATCAACAGAGAAATGTTAGAAAACACATCATTCCCATATGAAGTAAATGACAGCTGCTGCAACGAAGAAAACAATTCTATATCATCAAATTCCAGATCCGCTGTATATAAATCTTCCAGGTAGTGGTTAGCAATATCTACAAGAGCATTATTAATATATGTATAATTAACCACAAAGCCATCTTCATCATATCGTGTTGCCGGCACATTAATCGGAAATGTAGTTGCTCCTCTCGTGATAAACAAATTAATCGTATAGCTCTTCGTCGACTCCACAAAGCTACCAACAGACTCCGCAAACACATATACATATCCTCTATCTCTACGAATCGGATTCCTCTTGGCGATTCCCCTCTTATGATTCTCATGAAATGACACAATTACTTCTTCACCACGAGTTGCATCAACCTTAATATATACCGATATACGATAATAATTATCGAGGACGCATATCGCATTATCAAACTTCTCTTGCGACGCCATCTCAACAATCATAAAAGGCTGTATATTAGAGAGATATCTCTTAACATAAGTAAGCGCATCCAATCCGATATACTCAAGATACTTAATCAAATGCAGATTATTACCGGATACATGCTCGCTCATATCAAGCCTTATCCTGTCAAGCCTGGCAAGACGACGTAGCTTATACGCCAACTGCTTTTGCCTAATTAATTCTGTGTCAGGAATAAATGTGTTACCATCACCCTTAGTCGCAATAATCTCTCTACTCCCTTGTACAGACGCAAGCCCCTTCACATACTGTATAATCCGCCTCCTAATATCTTCCGGCGCAGTTCGGTAGATATCAAGAATTATCTGTTCGTCTAAGGTTGATTCCTCACTGATTAGCTCAGATACCGACACACCAAGTGCACTCGCAATACAAGAAAGCTTCTCAGCACCGGGTGTATTACCCTTCTTCTTCCAATCACTTATTGTACTCTCCGGAATATGGGTTCTCTTAGACAATTCCTTCTGAGTCATCCCCCTGTTTGACATTATATTAAATATATTATCTGTAATGCTCATACGCTCTCCTTATCCGTAATTACGGATTATGCTTGTGTAAAAAATGCGCCCTAGACGCATTTTTATAATAATCCGTATATACGGATATGTCAAGACATAACTATGCCAAAAATCCTCTATTATCGCCTGACTGCACAGCTTCGTTAATGTCGTTGCGACCGTAGGTCATGCCTGCAGAGACAGTCTGCGCATTGGCCATGAGCGGTTCGGAATTGTCTGCTTTCGCCACCTCTTTGAAGGCTTCTGCAAGAGGCTCTAATACCTTCTTGGCTTCAAGTATGCCTTCTTCCCGGCCGGTATACATCGACTTAGCTATACTTCTCTTAGAAAAATCATATAGCCCATATAAATCCTTAGACATATCATATTCAAAATCCAGTGCTTCCTGAAGATGTCCTAACACCTCAGACGCATGACGAAGCGCTTCCATGTATTCTTGCTGATCGCCGTTATTAATGCCTTCAAGCGCATCATCAAGATCCACTATAATCATGTCATATAACACAACGATTATCTC
>CAJOIL010000005.1 GCA_905234525.1 uncultured Lachnospiraceae bacterium
ATGACAGTAAAAGAGGTCCAGGAAGAGATAATTAAGCTTAAGAAGGAGAAGGATGTCTGCATCCTTGCTCACGCATATCAAGATCAATGCATATTCGAGGTCGCTGATTATATAGGCGATTCCTTTGGCCTTAGCATACAGGGACGTGATGCAGCTAACTCAAGCATCATCATGTGCGGTGTTCGTTTTATGGCAGAGACATGTAAGGTTCTTGCACCTGATAAGAAGGTATATCTGCCCAACCCAACAGCAGGCTGTCCCATGGCGGAGCAAATGTCTATAGAAGACGTAAGAAAGCTTAAGAAAGAAAACCCCGGCGCGGCTGTTGTATGTTACATCAACACAACAACGGAGCTCAAGACGGAGTGTGACCTATGTGTTACAAGTTCATCTGCAAGACGTCTTATGAAAGGGGTCGAGGAAGATACAATAATATTTATTCCGGATCCGAATCTCGGTGCTTACGTTGAGAAAGACCTTCCGGAGAAGAAATTTATATATTTTAACGGTGGTTGTCCTAAGCATAATGTGATTACTCATGATGATGTTATGATAGCGAAGAAGGCTCACCCTAATGCACTTTTCTTGGTGCATCCCGAATGCAGACCCGAGGTTGTTGAGGAAGCAGATTTTGTCGGCGCCACAACAGCGATAATGGATTATGCTAAGGAGTCGGATGCAAAGGAATTTATTATCGGAACAGAGAACAGTATTGTGGAACATTTACAATTTGACTGCCCGAATAAGATGTTTTATCCACTATCTGTCAAGCTCTCTTGTAATAATATGAGAGTAACATCTTTGTATGATATTTACAATACATTAAAGGGTGTTGGTGGAGAAGAAATTATTCTTGATAAAGATATAATGGATGGGGCATTAAAATGTATCAACAGAATGATTGAGGGATAGAAATGCCGGAAAATACGGAGCAGTCAACGAAAGAGCGGTCCGACCAAAAGGTTGATGAGCAGACCGGGCAAAAAAATAATAAGAAAAGAGTTGTATTTGGGTGCCTGGGATTCTCAGTCGCCCTTGTTGTGATATTCCTGGTTGTTTGTTTGTTCCTTAAGATGACAGAGCCTGTTAATGTTGCAAGTCTGCAGGGCATCTATAAGGAGAAGGACAGCTTAGATGTTGTTGTGGTGGGAGCAAGTGAGGCGTACGCTAATTACTGTGCACCGCTTGCATACGAAGATTACGGTTATACATCTTACTCCTATGGCGTATCCGGAGTTCCCGGAAGTCTTTATAAATCTATGATCAAAGAAGTTCTTGATAATCAAAAGCCCAAGCTTGTTGTTGTTGAGATGAACGGATTATTGCAGAAGGATTATTATTATGAGAGACAAGGTAATCTTCACGGTTATCTTGATAATATTAATAATTACGATAACAGAGCCGAAGCGATTGAATATGCCGTTCCCGAGTCTCAGAAGGATGAATATAAGCTAACAAGCTTCTTGGATGTATACCATAACAGTTGGCAAAGCATCGAGAAATGCTTTGGTACGCTCGTTACCAGAATTATAATGTTTTTCTCGCCTAAATCACATCTTAAAGGCTATGCCACATTCGGTAAGATAGCTAAGGCAGATAATGACGATCAGCTTAAGTCTAATCATTTTACCGATAAGAGTAAAGCATACTTTGAAGATTTACTTAATTATTGTGACACATGTGATGATACGGAGTTTGTCTTTGTAAGATTTCCGCATATGGATAAAAACACAGAGCCTGAGATAGCAGAGCAGCTGTCCGCTATGGCAAATGCACATGGATATAAGTTTGTTGATTTTAGCTACAGTAAGGAAGAAGCGGGAATTGAGCCTATTGTTGATTATTATAATGATGAGCATTTTAATGCAAGAGGAGCCGAGAAATTTACTAAGTATTTCGGTAATTATTTAGTTAATAATTATGACGTAATGGGAGAACACTCTGAAGCCATAAAGGCAAGCTGGGACGAATCTGTTGAAGATGCTCATAGAATTTTAACAAGAGCCAAGGCTGATATTGATGATAATTTGGGTACTTATTATTATGAGTTTAATGTATACTACCAATAATCGAGAATATCAAGTTCGATGATTTTGAGGTAGAGTCCTACTAAGCATTTGAGGGTTAATTATGGAAAATGTATATGAGTGGCTTGAGGCCACGGCGTCAAGACTACCGTCAAAGGTAGCATTTACAAGTGAAGATGACAATGGTAATGATGTAGAGGTTACCTTTGGTCAGATGTATGATAAGTCCAGAATTATCGGTTCGCTGCTTACAAGGCAGGAAGCCAAGACTCCGATAGCTGTTTTTTCGGCCAGGTCTGCTACTACACCTGTATTGTTTTTGTCTGTTGTATATTCCGGCAGAGCATATGCACCTATTGATGTTAGTATGCCTACGGCAAGAATCGGTAAGATACTTGATAATCTTAAGCCTTCGATTATACTCTGTGATGCACAAAGTTTCGAAAGCTTTAATAAGATTGCAGATGAATTAAATGTTGATAATTCCGCGGCTGTTTATGTGATTGATTTTGAGGATAACACATTTACCGTATATGAAGGCGGAGAGTATGCAAGCAGTATCGACAAGGGTACGCTCAGCGATGAATTAATTGTTGATAAGGTAAGCGTTAAGGGATCGGACCCATTATATATTATTCATACATCCGGCTCATCCGGTAGACCTAAGGGTGTTTTGACAAGTCACGAATCGCTCATTAATTATATTAACAGCTATGCCAAGGTAATGATGATTGATGAGGATGATCGCTTTGGTAATCAGTCGCCGCTTGACTATATTGCGGCGATTAGAGATATATATCTTCCGCTTAAGTTCGGAGCAAGTGCGTTTATTATTCCTAAGAAATATTTTATGGATCCGAACGCTTTATTTACCTATCTTAACGATAAAAAGATAACGGCTGTCGGCTGGAGTGTATCGGCGCTTACCGTACCGCTTAGTTTGGGAGCATTCGAAGAGGTTAAGCTTAATACATTAGCTAAGGTGTGCTTCTCGGGCTCAGTAATGCCTTGCTCGGCACTTAAGGTATGGCAGGATAATTTGCCTGACACACATTTTGTTAATCAATACGGACCAACCGAGACAACAGCGAGCTGCACATATTATGTTGTTGATCATGTGGTTGAGGATAGTGAGATACTTCCGATTGGTACAGCATATGACGGATATGATGTGTTCCTTACCGATATTGAAGACGACAGTAAGGTTATTGTCGATGAAGATGTTAAGGGTCAGATATGTGTAGCCGGTATTTCTCTTGCAATTGGTTATTATAACGATCCTGAGCGTACCAATGACAGCTTTGTAACAAGGAAGCTATCTGATGGTTCAACCAAGAGGATATACAAGACAGGTGATATTGGCTCGATTAAGGGTGGCCTACTTGAATTCCACGGAAGACTTGACAGACAGATTAAGCATATGGGGCATAGAGTTGAGCTTGATGAAGTGGAGCATGCCGCCAATTCTATAGATAATGTCGGTGAGAGCTGTTGTGTATATAACAAGGCTAAGGAGAGCTTGATATTATTCTATAGCGGTGAGACGGATAAGAAGGAGGTATCGTTAGAGTTAAGGAAGCTCATTCCGGGCTTTATGGTACCGCGTAAGATTAAGAAGCTGGATGTATTACCTAAGCTGCCTAACGGCAAGATAGATGTTAAGAAGCTTGAAGCCGAAGCAGGCATCAGATAAATTTTTGATGGAGTCACTGTTAATTATCTATTTACGGAGGAAAGAATTATGGAGACAAGAGCAACTATTATTGAGATTTTAGAAGAGATCAGACCGGATGTTGAATTCGAGAATGAGACATCACTTGTTGATGGTAACGTATTAGAGTCCTTTGATATTGTGTCATTGGTATCGGAATTATCTGATGAATTTGATATTACAATAAGACCTAAGGATTTAGTGCCTGAGAATTTCAATTCAGTTGATGCTATGACTGCACTTGTTGAAAAATTGATGGATGAATAGGAGATATCATGAGTACACCATGTTATGTGTTTGACTTTGATGAATTTGAGAAGCGAGCCAATACAATTGTAGAAGCACTTCCTAATATTCCTCTTACATATTCAATTAAGGCTAATCCCTTTCTCTTAAGTGATTTGCCTGATTCGATTGCACATGTAGAGGTATGTTCTCCGGGTGAGTTAGAGATATGTAAGGCTCTTAATGTGCCGGGCTCTAAGATTATTTATTCCGGTGTAGTTAAGGAAGAAGAGGATGTTCACGAAGCTATTACCTACGGAGTGGATATTATTACATGTGAGAGCCTTAGACATGCGGCACTTATTCAGAAGGAAGGCGTTAAGGCTAAGACAATTCTTCGTCTTACGAGCGGTAATCAATTCGGTATGTCAGTTGATGATATTGAATACATCATTGCTAACAGGGATGAGTATTTTAGTAATCTTGATGTGATTGGATTGCATTATTATTCCGGCACTCAGAAGAACCTTAAGAAGATTCTTAAGGATTTTGAGAAGATAGAGAAGGCATTGCATCATCTTAAGTCTAAGCTTTTGTATGAGCCGTCTTTTATTGAATATGGACCGGGACTTACCGTAGAATATTTTACAGATAAGAATGAAGAATTAGAGCTTGAGCATCTTAAGGAAGCGGCTGTAATTCTAAATAAGTTCGCGGGTAAGCATCCGCTCGGAATTGAGATGGGAAGATTTCTTGCAGCAAGCTGTGGGTCCTTCTATACTAAGGTTATGGATACTAAGATGAGTATGGACACCAATTATCTGCTTGTTGACGGTGGCATTCATCATGTTAATTACTATGGACAGAAGATGGCTATGGAAGTGCCGAATATCAGTGTAATTGAAAGTGGTTATAAGTATTCCATAGATGAGCTGGAGACTAAGAAGGGCAGAGTCAGGGCAGATAGCAGAGATATTGATTATTGTATCTGCGGAAGCTTATGTACGGTAGCGGATGTGCTTGTCAGAGAGGCAACACTTCCCGAATTAAGTATAGGTGATGTGATTTGTTTTGAGCGTTGCGGTGCGTACTCTGTTACGGAAGCGCCTGTGCTTTTCCTATCAAGAGAAATGCCGAGCATTTATACAAAGCGCGGTAATGAATATACGCTTGTTCGAGATGTTATTAAGGCATCATCAATTAATACAAAGGAAATGTAAATCGTGGAACTGATATCGTTACAATATGCTATTTTTGTTGTAGCACTCGTAATTTTATATTATATAATTCCTACGCGCTTTCGATGGGTAGTATTACTTATCGGAAGCTTATTCTATTACGTATATGTATGCAAATTTTATGTAGGATTTATATTATTTACAATTGTTTCGACATATGCTATCGCACGAATTATAGAGTCGCAGCTGAATAAGCAGACTGCAACGGTTAAAGCACACAAGGAGGACTGGGATCGAGCAACAAGGAAGGCATACAAAGCAAAAGGGCGAAAGATTAGGGCTCTTTGGCTTGTTGTCGGACTTGTTCTTAATTTCGGAATATTGGCATTTCTTAAGTATATTCCGTATTCTGAGGAGCTGGGATTACTGCTTCCTCTCGGAATTTCATTCTATACATTCCAATCAATGGGATACTTAATTGATGTATACAGAGAGAAGACCTTAGCTGAGAAGAATATAGCTAAGTTTGCATTGTTTGTGTCATTTTTCCCACAGATAATACAAGGTCCCATTGCAGTGTATGATGATTTAGCCAAGCAATTATACGAAGGTCATAGGTTTAATATTGAAAATGTTAAAAGAGGCCTGCTTCTTATACTTTGGGGTGCAATGAAGAAGCTTATTATAGCTGATAGGGCACTTGCTCTTGTTAATTTGGTGACTAAGGATTCGGATTCCTTTAGCGGAAGCTATGTATTGTTTGCGGTTATAATATATGCACTTCAATTGTATGCCGATTTCTCCGGCGGAATTGATATTATTCGTGGTGTGGCTGAATTGTTCGGAATTACTATGGCTGAGAATTTCAGACGACCTTATTTCTCAAGAAGCTTAACGGAGTATTGGCACAGATGGCATATCACACTGGGTAACTGGTGCAGGAATTATATATTCTATCCGTTATCCATATCCAAGAAATTTCTTAATTTCGGTAAATGGTTAAAGCCTAAGTTCGGTAAGCATATAGCTAAGGTGTTCCCCGGATGTGTTGCAAGTCTTCTTACATTTATCGTAATCGGTGTATGGCACGGCTCTAATCTTAAATACTTATATTTTGGATTGTGGAATGGCATTGTTATTATGTTGGCAGAGCTATTTAAGCCGATTAATGAAAAAATCGCAACTAAGGTATTCGGAGAAGCTAAGGACGGCTTTCGCGGAGTGCCGGCACTTATCTTGTCAGTATTTTGGACATTCATTCTTGTCCTTATAGGATATTATTTTGATGTAGCACAGAATGCAACTGATGCATTTACAATGATTTTCAGAAGTGTAACTGATTTTCATATTACCGATTTTGCTTGGAGTAGCTTTAGTGGGCTGCTTGAGTCTGGCGGACTTGGAATTTATGACTTCTATATATTGATTATTTCGACTATATTGCTATTTATTGTAAGCTTCTATAAGGAGAAAGCAAAGTGCGAGGATCTTAGAGTTAAGATATTGTCGTTTACCTTTGGAAAGAAGCTTGCAGTTGTAAGTCTCGGACTTATAATGCTTATCATGTTCGGATATTACGGTACGGGAATAAGTCCCGCGGAGTTTGTGTACATGCAATTCTAGGACTGTGAATAGTATTTTTACAGGGGAATAAAAAGTATGAATCGACTGGACAAACGAAAATGCGACATATGCGGCAGAGTTATAGACACCTTTGGATATATGAGATTTAAGGATGGTTCGATGTGTACGGAATGCGCTAAGCTAATTTCTCCGCATCTTAAGAACAGAGCTGACGCAAGTGCCGACTTTTTAAAACGTCATATAGCATACCGCAAAGAGAACCTAAAGAAGCTTGATGAATTTAAAAGTGTAGCAAGATATGGCTATGATAAGAAGATTTATATTGATTCATACATGTATTCATTTCTTGTGACGAACAAGCTTGAAAAGGATATCAAAGTCGGCAATCCCGACGTTATTTCACTTACTGCCGTTAAGTCTTGCGAGACTATTATCAGAGAGCACACCAAGAAGGATTTGGAAAGCTCGGATACGAAGCATTATTATGACTTTACCGTGGTTATTAAGCTTGACAGTGAGTGGTTTGATGAGATAAGAGTTAATCTTAATGCCGATAGTATAGAAGGCAAGGATAACAGACTATACCATAAATGTGAAAGTGACGCCAAAGAGCTTAAGGATACGTTAATGCCGGATCAAAGCTTTGCAGCAAATGTTTTGCCATTTAAGACTCGAAGCATATATAGATTATAGACGACGAAGCATGTTAACTAAAATGCTTCGTCTTTTTTTGTGTTAATATTAGGTGAAATATGGTATAGTAGATACGATAGTATGCGCTTGTTGTATACATTTATGTATTAATACATGGGGGATGGTTTATGAGTTTTGTTAAAAAGCATAAAGGGGCAATAATTGTTATTTCGGTTTTAGCAGTGCTTGTTGTTGCACTGTTGGTATTTTTCTCTATTTTAGCCAAGAAGAATGAAGTGGTTACCAATACAATTACATTTCCGGAGAAATACGCCGATACTGAGAATAAGATTAATAATATAGTTGTTGCTGACACGACAAGGGATAAATATAAGAATGACCTTTCAGCGTATACTGATAAGGTTAAGCAGGACTACAATATGACGGTAGATGATAAGGATGCCTTTATGACATTTGCAAGGAAGGTTGATGCAGAGGACCTTAAGTCTAAGATGCATTGTCTGTCATTTTACGGCAAGGTTAAGAAGCAATATGATGCAGATTTAGCAGCTAATTATTTCACTGAGGACATGAAGAATAATATAAATACATGGTTCTCGGAATATACCACGGCATTTAAGGAAAAGAAATGGCAAGAGGCATATAATAAGCTTGATGAGATTTCTAAGCATTTGTCGGTAAGAGTTACTGAAGAGGGCGTTGAGACGAATGAGACAGCGCAGAGTAATCCTGCTCCTGCGCCGGATGCGAACCAAAGCGTTACTGAAGTAGCGACAAATGTTAGTGCAACGCCGGCTTCCAACGGCAAGGGCTATCATCCTGAGGCTAAGACCGGTGATGTAGTGGTAGATCCCAATAACGGCAACACAGGTGTTGTGGCATCTAACGGTATAGAGGTATATACGCTTCCCAATGAATCCACATATTCGTACATTACAAAGGAAGAATTTGTGGCAATGCTTGTTAGGAGCGGCACCAAGGAATCGCTTGCAAGAGTTTGGGCCGATCAGATGGCTAATGCCCAAGGGTTAATTACAATAGGTGTAGATGATGATGGTAGTTATGAATAAGGATTAATTATGAGCAACGCAGATAAATTATTTATAGACATGTGTAGGGATATTATTGATAACGGAATAAGTACAGAGGGCGAGAAGGTTCGCCCAATATGGACAGATACAGGCGAAAGCGCATATACAATTAAGCAATTTGCCGTTGTTAATCGATATGATTTGTCCAAAGAATTCCCGGCGATTACACTTCGAAGAACAGCGATTAAGAGTGCTGTTAACGAGATGCTTTGGATATGGCAGAAGAAATCCAACAATATTAATGATTTGAAATCATCTGTATGGGATGAATGGGCTGATGAGGAAGGCACAATCGGTAAGGCATACGGATATCAGATAGGTAAGCCCTATGCCCATCATGCATATAAGGATGACGAGGATTTAAGCGATTATCCTTCCGCTTCAATCAGTAGTATATCGTGTGATACGGCAGAAGGAATTGTCGATAAGAAATACGTATTCTTAGACCAGGTGGATGGTGCAAGATATGACCTCAAGAATAATCCGTTTTCTCGCAGGATAATTGTTAATATGTATAACCTTGAAGAATTGCATGATATGCATTTGTATCCGTGCGCTTATTCCATGACATTTAATGTAACAACGAATAGTGAGGGTAGACTTGTTCTTAACGGAATTCTTAATCAAAGGTCTCAGGATATATTGGCTGCAAATAATTGGAATGTTGTTCAGTATAGTGTGCTTCTTCATATGCTTGCAAGAGACTGTGATATGCTTGTAGGCGAGCTGGTACATGTAATTGCCGATGCACACATATATGACAGACATGTAGAGCTTGTTAAAGAGCTAATTACAAGAGAGCAATTCCCCGCGCCGACATTTACGCTTAATCCCGATAAGAAGAGCTTTTATGATTTTAGCGAGGATGACCTCATTATTGAGAATTACAAGCACGGCGAACAGATTAGGAATATACCTATTGCGGTTTAATGAATTATAATCACGGTAGGAATAATCAAGGAAGGAACTATATCATGAAACTAATCGCGGCAGTTGATTCAAACTGGGGCATCGGTCGAGGCAACAAATTACTTGTCAGCATCCCCGAAGACATGAAGTTCTTCAGGGAGACAACAATGGGCAATGTCGTCGTCATGGGGCGCAAGACCCTGGAAAGCTTCCCCAACGGTAAACCCCTTAAGGATAGAATTAATATAGTGTTAACAAGGGATGTAAGCTATCGAGTCGATGGCGCAACAGTGTGTCACAGTGTAGATGAATTATTAGAAGAGATAAGTAAGTATGATACCGATAATGTATATGTAATAGGCGGAGGCAGTATATACGAGCTTTTAGAGCCGTATTGTGATACGGCATTAATTACACGGATAGAATATGAGTATGATGCCGACACACATTTCCCCAAGCTTGACAAGCTTGGCTGGGAATTAACTGAAGAGTCCGAAGAGCAGACTTATTTCGATATTATATATTACTTTGATACTTACAAGAGATTAAATGATAGGTGATTATTATGGATATTACAGGTAGGAAATTATTTGTTAAGGCACTTCTTGAAGAAGGAGTTGATACAATATTCGCATACCCCGGTGGTATGATTACGGATATTCTTGATGAATTATATAAGACGCCACAGATTAAGGTAGTGCTTCCTCGTCATGAGCAAGCGCTTATTCATGAGGCTGAAGGTTATGCCAGGGCTACGGGCAAGACAGCAGTATGTCTTGTTACTTCAGGTCCGGGCGCAACCAATACAATAACGGGTATAGCAGATGCTTTCTATGACAGTATACCGCTTGTTATATTTACCGGTCAGGTATTGCAGAATCTAATCGGTAATGATGCATTTCAAGAGGTTGATATTGTCGGTATGACGCGCTCGGTTGTTAAGTACGGCGTAACGGTTAGCGATAGGAATAAGCTTGGCCGCATTATTAAGATGGCATTTCAGATTGCGCCGTCAGGCAAGCCCGGTCCGGTGCTTATTGATATTCCCAAGGATATTCAGATTGCAAGCGGTGACAGTGAGTATCCGTCGTATGTAGATATCAGAGGCTACAAGCCCAATAATAATGTTCATGTGGGACAGCTTAAGAAGGCATATAAGCTTCTTAAGAATGCCGAAAGGCCGATAATTCTTGCCGGTGGCGGAATTAATATTGCACGTGCTAACGAGGGACTTCGTAAATTCGCAGAGCAGACGAATGTACCTGTTGTAACAACCGTTATGGGTAAGGGTGCCATGAGCTTCGACCATCCTCTATATATCGGTAATTGCGGTATGCATGGCAGATATGCAGCTAATAAGGCAGTAAGTGAATGTGATGTATTGTTCTCTGTTGGTACAAGATTCAACGACAGAATAACAGGCGCTCTTAACGAATTTGCGCCTAAGGCATCGATAGTTCATATTGATATTGATACTGCCTCTATTTCAAGAAATGTTGTAGTGGACGTACCGGTTGTTGCTGATGCCAACATGGCTTTTGAAAAGCTGTTGGAATGGGCAGAGCCTAAGGATATGGAGGATTGGCTTACTAGGATTGAGACATGGAATAAGGAGCATCCGCTAACGATGAGAAGTGATTTGGGCTTATGTCCGCAGGCTATTATGGAAGCAATTAATGATGTATTTCCGAATAGTATTGTGGTTACCGATGTAGGTCAGCATCAGATGTGGGCGAGTCAGTACATTAATCTCGGAGCCGAGAGTCAAATGATTATGTCCGGTGGCTTAGGTACGATGGGATTTGGTTTTCCGGCAGCGATTGGAGCCAAGATTGGTGCACGTGATAAAGACGTTGTGTGTATTACCGGTGATGGCGGTATGCAGATGAATATGCAGGAGATGGCTACATCAATAATAGAACAGGCCAATGTAACAGTATGTATTATTAATAATCAGTATCTTGGAATGGTTAAGCAATTTCAGCATCTGTTTTACGGTAAGAGATATGAGATTACATGTCTTCGTCGCAATATTGATTGCCCCGATGAATGCAAGGGACCGTCCGGTGCTTGCCCGCCGTATGTGCCTGATTTTGTGAAATGGGCTGAAAGCTATGGAGCGCTCGGACTTCGTGTTACAGAGCCCGGACAGATTGAGGATGCCTTAAGAGAAGCGAAGGCCAATAAGACAACAACTATTATTGAATTTATGATATCAAGTGATGAATTGGTATTACCGATGGTTAAGGGTGGTAATGCTATGAGCGAGATGATTCTGAAGTAGGAGATACAGTATGGCGAAGAATATGACAAATAGATGGATTTCATTATATGTAGAGAATCAGGTTGGTGTATTAGCCAAAGTATCAGGGCTTTTCTCCGGTAAGAACTATAATTTGCAGTCGCTTACCGTAGGTACGACTGAGCTGGAAGATGTATCGCGCATGACGATATGTGTTACAAGTGATGATATTACATTTGAACAGATTAAAAAACAGCTTAATCGTATGGTGGAAGTTATCAAAGTGGTCGATATAAGTACTGCACCGCTTCATATGAAGGAGCTCTTGTATGCGCGTATTGATGATATCGGCTCTGAAGAGATGAATCAGATATTCCATTTAGCGGAAGTGTTCAAGGTTAGAGTTTGTGATACGGGAGAGGATTGTCTTATATTAGAATGTCTTCTTACTACAGAGTCTAATGATGAATTGATTAAGCTTCTCAAGAAGAAGTTTAAAAAGGTTTCAATCGTAAGAGGCGGAGCAGTTGCAATTGAATCTATATCAATTACTAAGAGGTAGATGAATGCTGTTATTATAGTATTTATCCCATAGAGGAGTTAATTGTATGAAACGTGCTCGAAGGATTATCGCATTAGCTATGGTGTGCTCTTTAATTGTTTGTGGTGGTTATTTTACAAGCAATGCTACGTCGGTTACTGAGCTGGAGGCCAAGAAGCAGCAGGCGATTAATGAGAAGAATTCCTTACAGAATGAAGCGAATGAACTTCATAGTGAATATAAGGACGCCAGAACTCAGTACGAGGAGATGAAATCACAGGTTGATGCGACAGATATATCCGTTAATCAGCTAAGTGAGGAGATGTCGTACTTAAGCCAACAATTATCAGAGGCGAAGACCTCTCAAGCGCAGATGGAAGCTGCCATGAAATTGCATATTAAATATATGTATGAAAATGACATTATTAATATGCTTGAGCTATTATTGGAAAGCGGTTCAATAGCGGAGTTTTTTGAACGATACGAGTATCTTAATATGATTATTAAGTATGATCGTGATATGGTTTCCGAGTATAAGAAGACACAGGCAGATATTGATGTAAAGTCTGCAGAGATGTCTGCTAAGAAGGCAGAGTTAGAAGCAAAGTCTGCTGAGCTTACAGCTAAGAAGCAGGAGCTTAAGGCTCTTGTGGATAATGCAGGTGCAGAGCTTAGCGATAAGAATGCGGAGATTATAAGTACGCAAGCAGAAATCAGTGCATACGATAAGCAAATTGCCAAGATGAAGGAATATGAGAAGCAGCTGGCAACTCAGAATGCAGCAAGTAATTATGCACTGGCAAGACAGATTGGTAACTTCCCTAATATGGAGGATACGTCGGGAGCACTTAACGGATATACCGAGGATGACCTCTATCTGATGGCGGCAATTATTGACGCTGAAGCAGGAGGTGAGCCATATGAAGGCATGATAGCTGTCGGCTCCGTTGTGATGAACAGAATATTCAGCTCCAAGTTTCCGAATACCTTATCAGGCGTAATATATCAAAAGAATCAATTTGAACCGGTAAGCTCCGGAAGACTTCAGATGATTCTTAATCGTGGACCGAGTGCTGAGTGCTTTTCGGCAGCGAGAGAGGTGCTTAACGGAAGACGTAATACAAACAGGCTGTTCTTCTGGGCGCTTTGGCTTGCTGAGCAACGTGGACTTGTAGGAACACAAGATGGTGAAATAATCGGAACGCAATTTTTCTTCTAAATACCAAAGTGATTGTACACATATCTTGATAAACTTGCAAGAAGGAGATTGTTATGACTCTTAAGGATTATGATACAGTATGGCTAGACCGTGAAATTAGAGAAGTAAAATACATAGACCAGAGTAAGCTTCCCGGTGAGCTTGTTATAAAAAGCGTACAGAATCTGGATGATATCAGGAATGCAATTGTTGATCTTGAAGTCAGAGGAGCGCCTGCCATCGGAGTATTTGCGGCGTTATCAATGTATGTACTATCGGTTCGTATCGGTGGAGACAGTATGGCTGATTTTGTTAAAGAATATGTAAGATGCTCAGACTATCTTCAATCAGCCAGACCGACAGCAGTTAATTTGTCTTGGGCGCTTAGTATTATGCGCGCGGAGCTTGAGAGATTTACGTTGCATAGATTTGAAGCGTACCTTTTGGATCCGAATTTATCAGATATAGAGCTTGATGATGAGTTAAGAGGCTATATCGGCAATGTTCTTTTAAAGAAGGCAATCGAAATATATGAGAATGATATTGATGTGTGCAGGAGTCTCGGCAAGAATGGCGTATCAATTATCAACGCAGGAGACAGAATTCTGACATATTGCAATGCGGGTCGTCTTGCGGCAGTTCGATATGGTACAGCGACGGCACCGATATATCTGGCTGATGAATCGGGGCTTAATATAAGTGTATATTGTGCTGAGACGAGACCGTTATTGCAGGGGGCAAGGCTTACGGCTTATGAGCTTTCGGAAAGCGGAATTAAGACAACATTAATATGTGATAATATGGTAGCATCATTAATGTCGCAAGGAATGATTGATAAAGTTATAGTGGGATGTGACAGAGTTGCGGCTAACGGAGATGTAGCTAATAAGATCGGTACAAATGGGCTGGCTGTAATTGCTAAGCATTATAATATACCTTTTTATGTATGTGCGCCGATGTCTTCCATTGACCTTAGTGTTAAAACAGGCGCGGAGATTGTGATTGAACAGCGTAAAGACATTGAGGTTACGGATATGTGGTATAAGACAAGGATGGCACCTCAAGGTATTAATGTGTATAATCCCGCATTTGATGTAACAAATCATGAGCTTATTACTGCAATTATTACAGAGAATGGTGTTGTGCGACAGGGGGACGGGTTCCTTGTCGCGGCAACTAAGTAAATGCGACAGGGGGACGGGTTCCTTGTCGCGACAACTAAGTAAATGCGACAGGAGGAAATGAAAATGAGTGACAGAGAAGAATGTGCAAGTGTAAGCAGCTGCGACAGAGAGAGCTGTGAAGGTTGTCCGTCTAAAGAGGCACCTAACTTCCAAGAAGAGATGAATGCATTGTCTGATATCAAGCATGTAATAGGTGTTGTATCAGGCAAAGGTGGTGTCGGTAAGAGCTTTGTGACATCGACACTTGCTTCCGAATTAAGAAAAGCAGGATACAAGGTTGGCATACTTGATGCTGATATTACGGGACCGTCTATTCCGAAGATGTATGGGATACACGGACCTGTTGAAGCAACAGAGTCCGGTAGTTATCCGATTATTGCAGAGGATGGAACTAAGATTATGTCGATTAATCTAATCCTTGAGGATGAAGAGAAGCCTGTTGTATGGCGCGGACCTGTTATTGCGGGAGTTGTTAAGCAATTCTGGACCGATATTATATGGGAAGAGTTGGATTACCTATTGGTAGATATGCCGCCCGGAACAGGTGATGTGCCGCTTACGGTATTTCAATCGCTTCCGGTTGATGGAATTGTAATTGTAACATCACCACAGGAATTGGTTCAGATGATTGTTAAGAAAGCATATCATATGGCTAATATGATGGATATTCCGGTACTTGGCGTTGTTGAGAATTACAGCTACGTAGAATGTCCTGACTGTGGTAAGCACATTTCCGTCTTCGGAGAGAGCCATATTGATGATGTAGCCAAGGAGCTTGGCATAGATGTTCTCGGTAAATTACCACTCAACGCAGACTACGCATCCAAAGCTGATGCCGGCAAGATTTACGATGTTGACTTTGACTATTTAGAGAAGGGTGTTGAAGCTATCAGAGCGTTATAATATCACCCCAGCCTTTGATAGGCATCCAGGAAGCGTTTTATTATTTCACCTTCGAGGTCTTGCATTTTGGCAAGACTTTCCTTGTAGATGATACCGCCTGCCATAGTAGGATGTCCGCCACCGTTACCGATTCCGGTAAGGGCTTCATGGATTAATTTGCCTGCATGGATGGCGGGGTCTTCGCTTCTTACAGAGCATTTCACCACATCATCAAGCATAGAATATACAATAGTGACCTTAACCTCTTCCGTTGACAGAAGGAAGTCAGATATGATTGCCACGAGAGTGGAAGGGCACTTAAACGGAATGTAAGAAAAACCGAAGTGTCCGTGAGTCTTGATGTTCTTAATTGCTACGGAAAATGCATTGAAATCATCAAGAACAAGCTGATTCTGATTGATATAGGTTACCGTGTCATAATCACAGCACTTAAAAACTTCATTGAACATTTCAATATCGAATGAAGTACAGCCTCTGTTGAAATCATTGGTATCCATCTTAAGACCATAGCATAGTGCAGATGCCACATCCCTGCTCATGGGAATATTCGCCTCTTTAAAGTAGGAAATGATGATACTTGCACATGCACCTACGGCTCTGATATCCTTCCATACATAATTAGCCTTTATAAATACGGGGTGATGATCGATGCAATATACATCTTCACCGGGATTAAAGGATAGATTGGAATTGTTGAGCTGAGAATCAACAAGTATATTAATGCTGGTGGTAAAGCGAGTGTCATTCTTACGACGCTGTTCAGCCTTAATGCTGAATTCATTGAGCATCTTATACAGACTTGAACGCTCAATTACACCGCCATAGCATATGGTGGAATTGATTCCATAGTGCTTAAGCAGACTCTGTAGACCGAATGCGCTTGCGAATGCATCCGGATCCGGAAAGTCGTGTGTATGAATAAATACTTGCTTTGTCTTAAAATGTTCTAAGTGTTCTTTCGTAAACATATTTAAATAATATCATAAAATTGCATTTTAGAAAATATGCACATAAAATTTATATTTTCTGCGTGAAAAATGCACGTGAAAATCCTTTTATAATAAGAACATTTGTGATATAATGCCATTTGTTGTATTAAATTATAATAGGAGAAATATTATGAAGCACATTAAAACACTTAACACTAAGAAGCTTTCAAGTACAGTTAAGAAGGGTGGCTGCGGTGAGTGCCAGACATCTTGCCAGTCAGCATGTAAGACAAGCTGTACTGTTGGTAATCAGAGTTGTGAAAAGGGTAGACATTCTGCCTAACAGAATGTCTGCACGGCGAGCATTTTCGAGCGTAGCTCGAACCAAAATATGCGAGCCACCTTGTGAGGATAATAATGATACACCAATACAAAAGCGATGACAATTATATTGTAATTGATGTTAATTCCGGAGCCATACATCTCGTTGATGAGATGACATATCAGCTTATAAGTGAATGCAATGATATGCTCGAGGCCATGCCTGATGATGAGTCATATGAAGCAGAGGGAATCATCAATCCTAAGTGGGCACATATTAATAAGGAAGATATTGTGTCTTCATTTATGGGTAAGAGAAGTCATATCACTAACGACACTGTTACATTAGATGATGTAAGAGAGGCGCTTGGTGAGATAGATGAGCTCGTTAATGCTGAAGGATTATTTACAATCGATCGATATGAGGATGCGATTAATAACTATTCTGACAGAGAATGTGTTGTTAAAGCATTGTGTCTTCATGTTGCGCACGATTGTAATTTGGCATGTAAATACTGCTTTGCCGGCAAGGGTGAATACCAAGGCGAGAAGGAGCTAATGAGCTTTGAAGTCGGAAAGAAGGCAATCGATTTTCTTGTTAAGAATTCCGGAAGCAGACGCAACCTAGAGGTTGATTTCTTCGGTGGCGAACCGCTTATGAACTTTGATGTTGTGAAGAAGCTTGTCTCATATGCGAGAAGCATTGAGGATGAGAATAACAAGCATTTCAGATTCACACTTACAACTAACGGAGTTCTTCTTAATGATGAAGTCATGGAATATCTTAATGACAATATGGATAATGTCGTATTGTCAATCGATGGTCGTGAGAGCATACATAATATGATGCGACCGTTTCCGAACGGTGCGCCCAGCTATGATGTAATAATCGATAAATTCATCAAGTTTGCCAAGCTTCGCGGAGACAAGAGCTATTATGTCAGAGGCACATTTACCCATAATAATCTCGATTTTGCGAGCGATGTAATACATCTTGCAGACCTTGGCTTTAAGCAGATATCGGTTGAACCCGTTGTAGCTAAGCCGACAGAGGATTATGCCATCAAGGAAGAGGATTTGCCAAAGCTTTACGAGGAATACGATAAGCTTGCAAAAGAGATGGTAAGGCGTCACGGCACCAAGGAGGATTTTAATTTCTTCCACTTTATGATTGATTTAGAGGGTGGTCCTTGCGTGTATAAGCGCTTGTCAGGCTGTGGTTCCGGCACTGAATACTTAGCGGTTACGCCTTCGGGTGATTTATATCCGTGTCATCAATTTGTGGGTGATGAGTCTTTCCTTATGGGAAATGTTGATTCGGGGATTAGAGCAACTGATATCCGTGACAAATTTAAATCATGTAATGTCTATGCGAAGGATGAATGTAAGAATTGCTTCGCGCGTTTTTATTGTAGTGGTGGTTGCGCAGCTAATGCGTATAACTACGATGGTAATATCTTAGGTGCTTATAAGATAGGCTGCGCGCTTCAGAAGAAGCGAGTAGAAGATGCGATATTCATTAAAGCGTGTACAACAGATTAATCATATATATACATATATAAAGGAGAAAGAGCAATGAAGAATTTGAAAAAGGGACAAGCGGCTGCATGGGCGATTGCCTTTGTGGTACTTACAGCATTACTCATATATGAAGCTGTAATAATCTTGTCGTCTACAGGCAAAGGTGCTGACCAGAATATTAAGTTGGGACTTGACCTTGCCGGCGGTGTAAGTATCATGTATGAGGTTGATGGTGATACACCGACAGAAGAGCAGATGAATGATACGATTTATAAGCTGCAACAACGTATCCAGAATGACCTTGGTGAATCTCAGACAACAGAAGCAAGTGTCTACAAAGTAGGTGATGATCGTATCGCTGTTGAAATTCCGGGTGTAACAGATGCCAATGCTATATTGGAAGAGCTCGGAACTCCGGGTGATTTATATTTTATTGCTCAGACTAATTCAGCCGGTGAACAGAACTATAGTTATGATTCCACAACAGGTCAATATGTGCTTAACAAGGACATCAGTGCACTTGAAGCAGATGGCTCGGTTGTCTTAACAGGTTCAGAGGTGAGCTCGGCAACGAGCGGGTATAATACCGACCAGACTACAGGCGGTAAGGAGCCGGTTGTTCAAATTACACTTGATGCAAAAGGCAGACAGGCCTTCAGTAATGCAACAACCAAGGCTTATGCGGCAGGCGAATCAATCGGTATATATTATGATGGACAATTTGTAAGTGTTCCTAAGGTAAATGCAGCAATCACAGACGGTAACTGTATTGTAGAAGGAATGTCTTCAATTGAGGAAGCAGAGAAGCTTGCTTCATATATCAGAATCGGTGGACTTGATATCAAGCTTAACGAAGTACAGTCACAGATTGTAGGTGCTCAGCTTGGTTCTGATGCGTTGTCATCAAGCTTGCTTGCAGGTCTTATCGGTCTTATCGCTGTAATAATCTTCATGATGATCATGTATAGACTGCCCGGCTTTAATGCTGCATTGGCACTTATATTCTATACGGCTTTAGTAATATTTATTCTGTGGGCATTCGATATAACGCTGACGCTGCCCGGTATCGCAGGTATTGTCCTGTCGATTGGTATGGCGGTGGATGCCAACGTTATTATATTTGCCAGAATCAAGGAAGAAATGGCTGCGGGACATGATGCCAATGCATCTGTTCAGGCAGGCTTTAAGAAGGCTATGTCGGCCATCCTTGACGGTAACGTTACAACACTTATTGCAGCTGCGGTTCTTTACTTCCTCGGTTCCGGTACAGTAAGAGGCTTTGCTGTTACACTTGCAATCGGTGTAATTCTGTCAATGTTTACGGCGCTTATTGTTACAAGAATTCTTCTTAATGTATGTGTTGCATTTGATCTTACAGATCCTAAGCTATATGGTAAGGCTAAGAAGAGAACACCGATTAACTTCATGGACAAGAAGAAGATATTCTTCACAGCTTCAGCTGTTGTAATTGCAGCAGGACTTATTACTATGGGTGTTAATGCCGGAATGGGTAATAAGCCGCTTAACTATTCACTTGAATTCTCAGGTGGTACATCTACTACAGTTAACCTTGACGGTGAATATACATTGGAAGAAATCGATGATGAAATCGTTCCGTTATTTAGTCAGGTGACGGGAGATAATGATATCCAGACTCAGCTTGTGGATGGTTCTAATCAGGTAATTGTTAAGACAAGAACACTTGATTTGCAAGAGCGTGAAGAGCTTAATCAATTATTGGAATCAACCAAGGGAATACAAGAGACGGATATTTCTTCAGAGAATATCAGTTCTATGATTTCATCGGAAATGCGTACAGAGAGCTTGATAGCTGTCGCTGTTGCCGCAGTTGCAATGCTTATTTACATCTGGCTCAGATTTAAGGATGTAAGATATGCATCATCGGCAATTATTGCTTTGGTACATGACGTACTTGTTGTTCTTACACTTTATGCAATTGCAAGACTCACGGTAGGCTCAACATTTATTGCATGTATGCTTACTGTAATCGGTTACTCCGTCAATGATACGATTGTCATCTTCGATAGAATTCGTGAGAATGAGAAGAAGATGGTTAAGAGAAACCCAGAAGAATACAAGAAGCTTTGTAACGAAAGTATTACGCAGACACTTACAAGATCGATTTCTACTTCATTTACTACTGCGTTAATGGTACTTATGCTATTAATCTTCGGTGTATCAACGATTAAGGAATTTGCAATTCCTCTGCTTCTCGGTGTTATCGTAGGTACATATTCTTCTATCTGCCTTGCTACAGAGCTTTGGTATGTAATGAGAATACATTCTAAGGGTAAGAAGGGTATTGACGTCGATAGGAGCTCAGGCACCGGCTACAAGAAGAAAAAGAAAGATACAGATAATGATAAAGTAAATAATGGTGCTGTTGTATAGGCAGTTAGTTCGTAAAGTGGAGTGATTGCATAAGGAGGATGTTATGTACACATTAGATGATATAAGAAATACAGATCCCGAAATCGCTGATGCGATTGTTGCGGAGCAGGGTAGACAATCAAGTCATATCGAGCTTATTGCATCAGAGAACTGGGTTAGTCCCGCTGTAATGTCGGCAATGGGATCAATATTAACCAACAAATACGCAGAGGGCTATCCGGGTAAGAGATATTACGGTGGTTGCGAATGTGTAGATGTGATTGAGAATCTCGCAAGAGACAGAGCGAAGGAGCTGTTCGGATGCGAATATGTTAATGTACAGCCTCACTCAGGTGCACAAGCTAATACGGCGGTTCAATTTGCAATTCTTAATCCCGGTGATACCATTATGGGTATGAACCTAGATCACGGCGGTCACTTAACACATGGATGTCCTGTAAGCTTTTCGGGTAAGTATTTCAACGTTGTACCTTATGGCGTTAACGATAACGGCTTCATTGATTATGATGAGCTTGAGCAAAAGGCAATTGAGGCAAAGCCAAAGCTTATTATTGCCGGCGCATCTGCTTATGCAAGAAAGATTGACTTTAAGAGATTTAGGGAGATAGCTGACAAGGTTGATGCAGTACTTATGGCTGATATTGCTCATATTGCAGGTCTTGTTGTAGCAGGTCTTCATGAGTCACCTATTCCATATGCGCATGTTACAACCACAACAACGCATAAGACTCTTCGCGGACCTCGTGGTGGTATGATTATGTGCTCTGAAGAGGTTAATAAGCGTTTTAACTTTAATAAGGCAGTATTCCCGGGTACTCAGGGTGGTCCACTCCAGCATGTAATTGCCGCAAAGGCAATATGCTTTAAGGAAGCATTAACACCCGAGTATAAGCAGTACATGACTAATGTCAGAGATAATGCACAGGCGCTATGTAAGGGATTACAGGACAGAGGCATTAAGATTGTATCGGGTGGTACAGATAATCATTTGATGCTTGTTGACTTAACACCGTTTGAATTAACAGGTAAGGCTGTAGAAGCACTTCTTGATGATGCGCACATTACTGCTAACAAGAATACAATTCCTAACGATCCTAAGTCACCGTTTGTTACAAGCGGTATCAGACTCGGTACACCGGCGGCTACTTCTCGTGGTCTTAATGCAGATGACTTTGATAATGTAGCGGAAGCCATTGCTACCGTAATTAAGGAAGGCGAGAGTGGCGTAGCTAAGGCAAGAGGAATTGTGGAGGATATAACAGCGAAATATCCTTTGCCCGGAGCCTTTTAGGTTGCGTTTCGACGAAGTCGAAATTGCTATATGAGGAGAACAAGATATGATAGATATCAAATTCTTACGTGACAATCCTGATATTGTCAAAGAGAATATAAAGAAGAAATTTCAAGATGAGAAGCTGCCACTCGTTGATGAAGTTATAGAGCTTGATAAGAAGGCAAGAGAGGCTCAGGCTGAGGCTGATGAGCTTCGTGCCAAGATGAATAAGACTGCCAAGGAGATTGGTGCTCTTATGGGTCAAGGCAAGAAGGATGAAGCAGAAGCTGTTAAGAAAGAGGTTGCCAATCTTAAAGAGCGAATTAAGGAATTGGAGCCTAAGGAAAAGGAATTATCTGATAAGGTTACGGATATTATGATGAAGATTCCCAATATCATTGATGAATCCGTGCCTATCGGTCCTGATGACAGCGCCAATGTTGAAATCGAGAAATTCGGTGAGCCGGTGGTTCCCAACTTTGAAATTCCCTATCATACCGATATTATGGCAAGCTTTAACGGAATTGATTTAGATAGTGCCGGTAAGGTGGCAGGCAATGGATTTTACTATCTCATGGGTGATATTGCACGACTTCATTCGGCTGTAATATCTTACGCAAGAGATTTTATGATTAACAGAGGCTTTACATATTGCGTTCCTCCGTTCATGATCAGAGCTGATGTCGTTACAGGCGTTATGAGCTTCGAAGAGATGGAAGCAATGATGTATAAGATTGAAGGCGAAGACCTTTATTTAATCGGTACAAGTGAGCACTCAATGATTGGAAAGTTCATTGATACATTAAATGATGAGGAGTCATTACCACAGCTTCTTACGAGCTATTCTCCCTGCTTTAGGAAGGAGAAGGGCGCTCACGGTATAGAAGAGCGAGGCGTATATCGTATCCATCAGTTTGAGAAGCAAGAGATGGTTGTTGTATGTAAGCCTGAGGATTCTAAGAAATATTATGATGTACTTTGGCAGAATACAGTTGATTTATTCAGGAGTCTTGATATTCCTGTCAGGACGTTAGAGTGCTGTTCCGGAGACTTGGCAGACCTTAAGGTTAAGTCCTGTGACGTAGAGGCTTGGAGCCCCAGACAAAAGAAATATTTTGAAGTTGGCTCGTGTTCCAACTTGGGCGATGCGCAGGCTCGTCGTCTTAAGATTAGAGTTAAAGGTGCTGATAAGAAGAAGTATTTTGCACATACACTTAATAATACGGTTGTTGCACCGCCACGTATGCTAATTGCATTCCTCGAGAATAACCTTAACGAAGACGGTTCGGTCAACATTCCGGAGGTGTTACAGCCTTATATGGGTGGAGTAGAGAAGCTAGTTCCGAATAAGTAAGTTGATTATATGTCGTAAGTAAGTAAATAGGTCGAGAAGTCGAGACCGGTATAGTTAGTTAATTAAGAACCGAGGAGTCAAGAACTCTTTTGAAACATTGACCGAAGGTCAGTTGAAAAAGAGTTACTTGAGACTCGGTTTTAAAAAATAGTAAACATGGTCTTGACTCGAGACCGTTGAATGGAGGTAATGAGATGGTAATAGCAGTAACGCACGATAACGGTAATGTTGGCCAACACTTCGGCCACGCCAAAGAATTTAAACTATATGAAATAGAAGATGGCGAGATAATAGACAGCGCCGTAGTCAGCAATTACGGCGAAGGCGGTCATGAAGCAGCCTGCATGCTTATGGAAGACTACAATGTCGCAGTTGTAATATGTGATAATATCGGCGAAGGCGCCGTTAATTCTCTTAGTGATTTAAGCATATCAGTCATCCCCAGTGTAGAGGGAGCGTGCGATGATGCTGTTGAGGCATTCTTAAGCGGTAGCTTTGTACTTCAGGCAATGGGCAATACAGTGCCAATCTGCGGCGCCCACGCTGAGGGTGGCGGATGCTGCGGCTCCGATGGTGGTGGCTGTAGTGGTTGCGCAGGAGGATGTTGTTAGATGTTTGGTATCATGTCGAATCAGTCAAGACCTGCTAAATTATTACTTGGCATGTGTCTCAGTTGCCAAGACCGGCTAAGCGATTTTCGTCATGAGCGTGCCGGTACTTGGAGCTGAGACACAAGATAAGATGTATAATTAGCGTTCAGGTCTTGGTGATGAGACGCAGTTCCGTCAGTTCTTGCTTCTAATGTATGCTCTCTTCCTCTCAGTAGGATCTAATATCTTCTTACGTATCCTTAACGACTCAGGCGTTACCTCCAATAATTCATCAGTATCAATAAAGTCAATCGCTTGCTCTAATGATAAGATGCGAGGCGGTGTCAGTGTCAGCGCTTCATCCGCAGAGGATGAACGTGTATTGGTTAAATGCTTCTTCTTACATACGTTAATTTCTATATCCTCTGCTCTTGAGCAAGAGCCGATGACCATACCGGAATAAACCTTCTCGCCGGGTCCGATAAAGAGTGCACCTCTGTCCTGGGCGGAGAAGAGACCGTAAGCTACTGATTCGCCTGTTTCAAATGCGATAAGTGAGCCCAGCTGTCTGTATTCAATATCACCTTTATATGGTTCATATCCGTCAAATATCGTATTGATTATTCCGTTTCCCTTGGTGTCTGTCAAGAAGTCTCCTCGATATCCGATTAGACCGCGCGATGGTATGTGGAATTCTATTCTTGTATATCCACCGGCAATCTGCGACATATTGCGAAGCTCACCCTTTCGAAGCGATAGCTTCTCAATTACTGCACCGGTAAATTCATCAGGTACATCTATATAAGCAATCTCCATTGGCTCTAACTTTTTACCGTTTTCATCTTCTTTGTATATAACCTCTGCCTTTGATACGGCGAATTCATATCCTTCACGTCGCATATTTTCAATAAGAACAGATAAATGAAGTTCTCCTCTTCCCGATACCTTATAGCTATCGGCAGAGTCGGTCTCTTCTACACGAAGGGAAACATCTGTATTAAGCTCCTTAAACAATCTGTCACGAATGTGGCGACTCGTTACATATTTACCCTCTTGTCCCGCAAACGGAGAATCATTAACGATGAAATTCATTGCAATTGTAGGCTCTGATATCTTCTGAAATTCAATAGGGGTTGGGTTATCTACTGAGCAAAGTGTATCACCGATTTGTATGTCGGATATTCCTGAGATGGCAACGATTGAGCCGATATCAGCCTTATTCACATCAACCTTTTCAAGACCATCGAATTCATATAGCTTGGATATCTTAACCTTGTTAGCCTTGTCGGGCTCATGAGCATTAACAACGATTGCTTCTTGGTTGACACTTATGGAGCCGTTATCAACCTTGCCGATTCCGATTCGACCAACATATTCATTGTAATCAATTGTGCTGATAAGTACTTGTGTTGAAGCATCGGGATCACCCGTTGGTGCAGGGATATAGTCTAAGATGGTCTCGAACAGAGGAGTCATATCCTTACCCTGCTTATCCATATCATATGAGGCATAGCCTTGCTTAGCTGAAGCATAGATGAAGGGACAATCAAGCTGCTCATCGGTAGCATCAAGATCCATAAGAAGCTCTAATACTTCATCAATCACTTCTTCCGGTCTGGCTTCTTCTCTGTCTATCTTGTTAACACAGCATATAATTGGAAGCTCAAGCTCGAGTGCTTTCATAAGCACGAACTTAGTCTGTGGCATGGCACCCTCGAATGCATCCACCACCAGAATAACACCATTTACCATCTTAAGAACACGTTCAACCTCACCGCCAAAGTCAGCATGACCCGGTGTATCGATTATGTTAATCTTCGTGCCCTTATATGTGACGGCTGTATTCTTAGAGAGAATCGTTATACCACGCTCTCTTTCTATATCGTTGGAATCCATAACTCGCTCAGCGACCTCTTGATTCTCGCGAAATACACCGCTTTGCTTTAACAGCTCATCTACAAGCGTTGTTTTGCCGTGGTCAACATGTGCGATTATTGCTATGTTACGGATGTCATCTCTTGACTGTGTCATCTTGCATCTCCTTTGGTATTATTACCGGAATATGTGAGTAGGTCCTGCCTTGATTTAACTGCTTGTCGGGACTATTGCTCATATTCCTAATATAGTCTTACGATAAGCAATTATAGTAGTAATAGCGCGTGATTACTATATGTAAAATGTAGGAAAAAAATCGAAAGATACGCCTAATATTGTAAAAATAATAAATTTAATGTATAATATACAAAGTTTTGCGAGAAAGCGAAATGATAAGTGAAAGGGAAGTTATGGAACAAGGTAGAATAATTGCCTATTGCGGTAAAGGAATCGGCAAGACAAGTGCAGCACTCGGAACGGGAATTAAGGCAGCAGGATTAGGCAAGCAAGTATATGTGGTTCAATTCATGAAGGGACAGCTTAGCAATGATTTCCTTGATAAGCTTGAGCCTGAGATTAAGATATTTCGATTCGAGCAGTCAGTAGATTCGTTTAATGACATGACTGAGGCTGAGAGAGCAGAAGAGCGTAAGAATTATACAAATGCTCTTAACTTTGCCAAGAAGGCACTGACGACAGGCGAATGTGATGTACTTATATTGGATGAGATATTAGGTGTCATCGAAGAGAAAATCGCCGGCGAGAATGAAGTGCTTGATATATTGAAGAGTAAGTCGATGTTTACTGATGTTATACTTACGGGAATCAACATTTCCAAGGATATAAAAGAAGCTTGCGATGTAGTATACAGTATCTCAAGAGAGAAGTAGGAGGATAATATGGCAATATTTAAAGGAAGCGGTGTAGCGCTTGCAACGCCGATGAAGGATAACTTCGAGGTTAATTATGATAAGCTTGAGGAGCTTGTTAATTTCCATATTGATAACGGTACGGATGCTATCATTATCTGTGGTACAACAGGTGAAAGTGCTACGCTTAGTATGGAAGAGCACAGAGCTACAATTAAAGCATGTGTTGAATTTGCAAAGGGTAGAATTCCCGTTGTTGCAGGTACAGGATCTAATAATACCAAGACTGCTATACAGCATACGCGCGAAGCAGAGGAGGATGGTGCTGACGGACTGTTAATTGTAACTCCTTATTATAACAAGGCAACGCAGACAGGTCTTATTAAGCACTACAGCATGATAGCAGATGAGACGAAGTTGCCGATAATTCTTTATAATGTTCCGAGTAGAACAGGTACGAATATTGCACCTGAGACAGCTGCAGAGTTAATAAGAACTAAGGAGAATATCGTAGGTCTCAAGGAAGCAACAGGTAATATGGCGCAGGCAATTAAGACTGTTAATCTTTGCGATGGTAATATTGATCTTTATTCCGGTGAAGACGGACTTGTAGTTCCGCTTATGTCAATCGGCGCAATCGGCGTTATCTCTGTTATTGCCAATATTGCACCTAAGAAGACGCATGATATGGTTATAGATTATCTTGAGGGACGACATGATGCTGCTCTTAAGGCGCAGCTTGAGGCATTACCACTTGTTGATGCATTGTTCTCAGAGGTCAATCCTATTCCTGTTAAGACAGCGCTTAACATTATGGGTAAGGAAGTCGGACCTCTTCGTTCTCCGCTTTGCGAGATGTCCGACGACAATGCTAAGGTCTTAGAGAAGGCTATGAAAGATTACGGATTGCTATAAGAATATTGATGAATGATATAGCAATATGGGAGCAAAAATCCGAACCGACGATTTTCTTCATGAGGAGGTCGGATGTTTTGCCCCATATTGCGTATTTTATTAAGGAGTTAAAAAAATGGTAAAAGTTATTATGCATGGCTGCAACGGCCATATGGGAAGAGTTGTTACTGATATTTGCAGTAAGGATGAGAATACTAAGATAGTAGCGGGGATTGATCCGTACACCGGAGTACCTAATGAGTATCCCGTGTTTGAGAGCTTGGATAAATGTGATATTGAAGCTGATGTCATTATTGATTTCTCCAATGCCAGCTCGATTGAAGCTTTAATTAAGTATGCAGTAAGTACATCGACACCTGTTGTGTTATGTACTACGGGACTTAGTGATGAGCAGCTTGGGGAGGTTGAGGATGCTTCGGCTAAGGTTGCAATTCTTAAGTCAGCCAATATGTCACTTGGAATCAATACACTTATGGACTTGGTTAAGAAGGCTGCGAATATATTTGTTGAAGCGGGCTATGATATTGAGATAGTAGAGAAGCATCATAATCGTAAGGTTGATGCACCTTCCGGAACTGCAATTGCGCTTGCTGATTCCATTAATGAAGAGTACGGTAACTCTTATGAATATGTGTATGACAGAAGTACAAGACGTGAGAAGAGACCGTCAAAGGAAATCGGTATTAGTGCGGTGCGTGGTGGCACTATCGTAGGTGACCATGATGTAATCTTTGCCGGTATGGATGAAGTTATTACGCTTAGTCATACGGCATATTCCAGGTCTGTGTTTGCGAAGGGTGCGGTTGAAGCTGCGAAGTTCCTTGTGGGTAAGACACCCGGCATGTATGATATGAAGGATGTTATAGCTGATAAGTAAGTATTATATCAGCTATCTTAGTGGAATGGATTATGTAGCTTCCATGCGTCTCACCATCAAGAACCTTGAGGGTGGAGCTTTTAATGGAGTTATTAAGCTTCCTGCCCTCGGCAGGCTTTACCATATCGTTTGAACCCATTGTGATTAGAGTGGGCACGTTTATTTTTGACAAGTCATTTTCTGTAAGATTAGGCTCCCTTAGCATCATTTCGACAAGGGGGTCTTTTGTTCTTTTAAAGTCTCTTTTTATTTCGGATAGCGCTGAGTGCTTAAGACCCTTCGGAGTCAGATTGACACCGCTTACTATCAATTTATCGATTAAGTATCCTTTCTTAATGGCAACCATAAGTCCTATAATTCCGCCATCGCTAAATCCATACAGTATTGGGCTTTCTATATCGAGAGTTTCAATGAAATTAATTACATCCTCTGCCATATCTGTGTAATGGTACTCATTTGCAGGTGCAGACAAGCCTTGACCTCTCGAGTCAATTGCATATACAGTGTAGTAACCGGATAATACGCTGATTGCCTCCTCAAATATCTCATGACTCTCATTATTACCATGAAGCATAATAAGGGGCTTCCCTTCGCCCACAACCTCATAGTTCAATACTTGTCCGTCTAACTGTATAACCATAGTGTTTTCTCCGTTATATAACTAATACTTGGCAAGCAACAATCAGAATAATATCTCTTTCGAAACATTGAGCTTCTGCTCAGTTGAGAAAGAGATATTTATTTGATTGTTGCAAGAATGTAACACATTACTACTAATCTATATTTTACACACTTTTATTGATTATGCCACCCATAAATGATACAATATTTTACAATAGGTTTGTAGGCGAATTAGTCAATTATTAATTATATGGGGGGATCTATTATGAAGCTTAACGTAGGACAGACAATCAGAGTTGGATTTGCATTTCTATCGATTTGCGCATTCTGGCAGATGTATAACGGAATCGT
>CAJOIL010000006.1:0-6161 GCA_905234525.1 uncultured Lachnospiraceae bacterium
AGTATATTCTTAAGCCCTTTGCATTTTACATAGATATCGAATTGATTGTACCTGTTAAAGTCGTATGATATCCCGTATACAGCGAATCTGTCCCTTATGAATGGGAAATCGAATGATATACCGTTAAATGTTATAAATGTCGTAATGCCCTTGGAATAATTAAGAAATTCATTAAGAATTTCAAGCTCTGCGTTTTTGTTCTCGGCAAACAGAAGAGTAACCTCAATTGTACGAGTATTACCGTTGTTATTGCCCTTTACGCTATCAATAGCCTTGGCAAGACCAATCATATAGATATGGCAACGCTTACGGTCAAATCCTGTCGTCTCAATATCAATAAAAGCTGTGTTGTCATCAAGAAGCTTTGCTGCTTCAAAGTCAATTGTCTTAGTATATGTTTTATTTATAATTTTCATATGATTATTGTAACAATGTTTCTTAAAATGTGCAAAAAATTCAATTAGTTATTTTCTTAACAAGGCAAAAAATGTTATACTATATGTTAAGTGTGATAAGTGCGTAAAGATATACACTTTATGAACACAATTATTTTGAAAGAGAGGAATAAGGTTATGGGTATTTCGACGTTTAAAGGTGGCGTCCATCCCTATGATGGCAAGGAATTATCAAAAGCCAAGCCGACCCGCAAATTGCTCCCTAAGGGCGAATTGGTATATCCTCTGTCTCAGCATATAGGAGCTCCTGCAACACCTGTTGTAGGTGTGGGCGATTATGTGCTCAGAGGTCAGAAGATTGCCGACGCCGGAGGATTTGTATCATCACCGATTTTTTCATCGGTATCCGGTACGGTAAAGGCTATTGAGCCACGTAGAGTTGCTGTAGGTGATATGGTTAATTCCATCATCATTGAGAACGATGGCGCATATACTGAGACAGGCTTTAATGCCTGCGATGATATAGCATCGCTTTCTAATGAGGAGATCGTTACGAAGATCAAGGATGCCGGTGTTGTAGGTATGGGTGGTGCCGGTTTCCCTACACACGTTAAGCTTTCACCCAAGAATCCCGATGACATAGATCACATCATTGCTAACTGTGCAGAATGTGAGCCTTATCTTACAGCCGATTATCGTCGTATGATTGAGAACCCTGAGAAGCTTGTGGGAGGAATGAGGATTGTACTTCAGATGTTCCCTGAAGCACTCGGTGTATTCGGTATTGAGGATAATAAGAAGGACTGTATTGATAAGATTAATGAGCTTATCAAGGACGAGAAGAGGATGGTTGTTGTACCGTTACGTACCAAATATCCTCAAGGTGGTGAGCGTCAATTAATATATGCTTGTACTAAGCGTGCAATCAATGCCAAGATGCTTCCTGCCGATGCAGGCTGTATCGTAGATAATGTTGAGACGCTTTGCGCTATATATAATGCGGTTGCACTTGGAATTCCCGTTATGAATCGTATTTTCACGGTTACGGGTGGCGCTGTATGTGAGCCGCGTAACTATGAGATGTATATGGGAACATCATTTGAAGAATTCTTAGAGGAGTCAGGTGGCTTCATCAAGAATTGTGAGAAGATGATTGCCGGTGGTCCTATGATGGGCTTTGCACTTCAGGATGCGAAGATTCCTACAACTAAGACTACATCAGCTCTTGTATGTCTTGATAATGACGAAGCATCTAAGTATAAGACAACGGCTTGTATTAATTGCGGTCGTTGCGTAGAGGCATGTCCTGAACAGCTTGTACCATCTAAGCTTGCTAAGTTCGCTGAGACGGGACGCAAGGAAGAATTTAAGAAATGGTACGGTCTTGAGTGTGTTGAGTGTGGTAGCTGTACATTTATGTGTCCTGCAAGACGTCACTTGGCACAGGGCATCAAGACTATGAAGAAGCAGATTATGGCTGAGATGCGTGCGAAGAAGTAAGGAGGGAGTATTATGGATAAGAAATTCAATGTAACATCAGCCCCTCATGACAGAGGAAGGATGGATACACAGAAAATCATGCTTTGTGTCCTTATTTCTTTATTGCCGGCTACATTCTTCGGTATATATAATTTCGGATACAAGGCAGCAATCATTATTGTCGTAACGGTTGCAACTTGTGTTATTTCAGAGTTCTTATTTAACTTAATCGTTAAGAAGGACCAGACTATTAAGGATTTATCAGCAGTAGTAACGGGACTGCTCTTAGCACTTAACCTGCCGCATACACTTCCCTGGTGGATGGCTGTAATTGGCGGTGTATTTGCTATTGTTGTTGTCAAAATGCTGTTTGGCGGCTTAGGTCAGAACTTTATGAACCCTGCTTTGGGTGCAAGATGCTTCTTGCTTATTTCATTTACAAGTTATATGACAAGCTTCAGCTATGATGGTATTACTGAGGCTACACCGTTGGCACTTCTTAAGAACGGTGAGTCGGTTGACCCGCTTAAGATGCTTCTTGGTACGGAAGCGGGAACAATCGGTGAGACTTCAGTTGTATTCTTGCTTATTGGCGCTATATTCTTAATTCTTATGGGAATTATCGATATAAGAATTCCCGGCGCTTATTTAATCACATTTGCATTATTCATTATGATATTCGGCGGTCATGGATTCGATATGACTTATCTTATCGAACATCTATGCGGTGGCGGACTTGTTCTCGGTGCCTTCTTTATGGCGACCGATTATGTAACGAGCCCTATTACTCCGCTGGGTAAGGTTATATTCGGTATTATTCTCGGTCTCCTTACCGGAATATTCCGTCTGTTCGGATCTAATGCAGAGGGAGTTTCATATGCAATTATCATAGGTAACTTACTTGTTCCTCTGATTGAGAAGATTACTATACCGAGAGCTTTCGGTATCACCAAAGTAAAGGAGGTAAAGGAAGATGAATAAAATCGTTAAAGATGCATTGGTCTTAACTCTTATTACTTTGATAGCGGGTGTAGCACTCGGATTAGTATATCAGATTACGAAGGAACCGATTGCCAAGGCAGAAGAAGAAGCAACGCAGAAGGCTTACAAGGAGGTCTTTGAGACAGCTGATTCATTTAAAGAGCTCGATAACTTCGATGCTGATAAAGCTAATGAAGTTATTGCTGCAAAAGGCTACACAGACGGTACGGTAACAACTTGTGAAGTAGTTGATTGTCATAAAGCACTTGATGCGAGCGGTAATCTTCTCGGTTATGTTGTTACAATGAAGTCAAAAGCCGGATATGGCGGTGATCTCATATTCTCAATGGGTGTAACAACTGATGGTACACTTAACGGTTATTCGATTACAACTATCGATGAGACACCGGGTCTGGGCATGAAGGCTACAGAGGATAAATTCAAAGATCAATTCAAAGGAATCAAGGCAACTACATTGGAAGTATCTAAGACAGCGTCTAATGATGACTCTACAATTCAGGCTATAAGCGGCGCTACAATTACTTCTAAGGCAATTACTTATGCTGTTGATGCCGGTCTGGTATATGTTAATAGTCTAACTACAGGAGGTGCAGCATGAATAAAGTAGGAGAGAGATTATATAACGGTATAATCAAAGAGAACCCAACTTACGTACTTATGCTTGGTATGTGTCCGACACTTGCTGTTACCACATCAGCATTGAATGGTGTAGGTATGGGTCTATCAACAACAGTTGTACTTACATTGTCCAACTTGTTTATTTCGGCACTTCGTAAGGTTATTCCTGATAAAGTAAGAATGCCGGCATTTATCGTAATAGTAGCTTCATTCGTTACGATAGTACAGTTCCTTGTACAGGGATTTTTGCCAAGTCTGTATGATTCGCTTGGTATATATATTCCGCTTATTGTTGTTAACTGTATTATCTTAGGTCGTGCTGAAAGCTATGCATCTAAGAATCCTATTATTCCGTCTGTATTTGATGGTATAGGTATGGGTCTTGGATTTACAATTGGTATTACAATAATCGGTGCCATCAGAGAGATTATCGGTTCAGGTGCGATATTCGGATATCAGGTACTTCCGCTTGCTGATGAGTCAACAGGTACAGCAGGATATACACCTATATCAATATTTATTCTTGCACCGGGCGCATTCTTGGTTCTTGGCTTCGTTGTTGCCATTATGAACAAGATTCGCAGTAATGCCGAGAAGAAGGGCGTCAAAATTGCACCGCCTCAGGGCTGTTTGGCAGGCGATTGTGCTTCTTGTGCAGCTGATTGTGCAAGCAAGAAGGTTGATGCTGAAAACACTGATACAGATGAAGATTCTAAAGAATAGGAGGGAGTACAATGAAGACATTAATTTTAATAATAATTGGTTCATCAATTGTTAATAACGTAGTGCTCAGCCAATTCTTGGGATTATGTCCGTTCCTCGGTGTATCTAAGAAGACTGATACTGCAGCCGGTATGGGTGGAGCAGTAATCTTCGTTATGACAATATCATCACTTGTAGCAAGCTTAATTTATAAGTTTATACTTGTGCCTACAGGATTTGAATACTTACAGAGCACTTGTTCAGTTCGTGGAAATGTTCCTTAAGAAGAAGGTACCAAGCCTTTATAAGTCACTTGGTGTATATCTTCCGCTTATTACAACTAACTGTGCGGTACTTGGTGTTGCACTTAAGAACGTTACTAACGAATACAACATATTAGAGTCTACCGTTAACGGTGTTGCAACAGCAATCGGTTTTGCAATTGCGTTAGTAATTATGGCAGGCATAAGAGAGAAGATTGAATTTAATGATATTCCTAAGCCGTTTAGAGGCTCTGCAATTGTTCTTATCACCGCAGGTCTTATGGCTATGGCATTCTTTGGATTCTCAGGTGTTATATAGGAGGTAAGATATGGTATTAGGTATAGTTTTAGCAGCTGTTATAGTTGGTGCTACCGGATGTATACTTGGCTTCTTCCTTAGCTTTTCATCTGAGAAGTTCAAGGTTGAAGTAGATGAGAGAGAGACAGCCATTCTGGATGTACTTCCGGGTAACAACTGTGGTGGTTGCGGATATGCAGGATGTTCCGGTCTTGCGGCTGCAATTGTTAAAGGGGAGGCGCCTGTTAGCGGTTGCCCCGTAGGAGGAGATCCTGTTGCGGCTAAGGTTGGCGAGATAATGGGACAGAAGGTAGAAAAAGGTGTTAAGAAGGTTGCTTTTGTTAAGTGCTCAGGCACATGTGACAAGGCAGAAGACAAATACGAATATACCGGTGTAGAAGATTGTAATTCAATGTTCTTAGTGCCGGGTAGCGGCCCTAAGGCTTGTAAATACGGTTGTATGGGATTCGGAAGCTGTGTTGCAGCTTGTCCGTTTGATGCGATTCATATCGTAGATGGCATTGCTAAGGTTGATCCTGCACAATGTAAAGCCTGCGGTAAGTGCGTAGATACTTGTCCTCGTAAGCTAATCGAGCTTGTTCCTTATGATGCTGCTCATATAGTAAGATGTAGCTCTAAGGATAAGGGTAAGGACGTTATGAGCGTATGTAAGGCCGGATGTATCGGATGTAAGCTGTGCGAGAAGAATTGTGAGTTTGATGCAGTTCATGTTGTTGATAATATAGCTTATATTGACCAAGATAAGTGTACGGGCTGTGGTGTGTGCGCTGAGAAGTGTCCTAAAAAAGTTATTATATAATGCTTAGCTATGAATTAGTAATTAGCCGTGAAAGCGATTATATTTTATAAGAGTGTCTCAGTACTGAACGTCTGCGCTGAGTATTTGTAAGTAATCGAATAAAGATAATTTAGACCGGTGGACGGAAACCGGTTCGAATCGTTCCGTCCGGTCAGGTCTCACCTACACCTGCCATCCGTGGCAGGTGTTTTCCTTACTGCTCGATTACTAACAAATACTAATGCTTGACTAAATGTACTAAGACACTCTTATAAAATATAATCGCTTTTCGAATATTAAACAAGCCCCAATCCTAATGATTGAGGCTTACTTTTAAAAATGATATTTAATTCCTAATTGTTTTAAAATAGAGTTTGCTGTGTGACGTGATTTTATTTTGCCATCAACAGTCGTCTGTTTATTATTTTTAGGATTTATCCAAATATCATGGTCGCCCTTGCCGTGTCGTAGCATATAACAACCATTTTTCTTTAAGATTTCTCTAACTTTCTTTTCGTACTCAGCCATTATGCAAAATTATACTGACGAGTAACTGTACAAAACATTAAATCAGAACACTCGACACTTTTAAGTTCAGCCATTTC
>CAJOIL010000006.1:6176-35185 GCA_905234525.1 uncultured Lachnospiraceae bacterium
TCTGCCTCAAGAGATATTCCAAGAGTATCACAAATTGCGATATAGACTTTTGCTTCATCATCCCACAAAATGTTAACGATATTCATTCTCATCGTCCTTTCTTTCTTTTAATGTTCACACTTATATTATACTATCATTACGAAAATTATTCAATGTCATCGCCGTTTGTTTTTGGACGATATAATAATGTTTTTATATTTTTTATCCCCGGCCACCCATCTTATGAAGAAAATGAGAATATTATTAGAAGCCCCACTCACCATCGACAATTAGCACCTTAATACGATTGGGTTGGCGGGAGTTGCGGGTGTAGACGATTTGGTTGCAGATGCAATCGTCTGAGAGACAGTTAGCGCATTTACCTGTTTTAGCACATGGTGTATTCATGTCAAGCCTTATACAGTTAGGCGGGCATGCTAAATCCTTGGTGCGAGCGTAAGCTGTCTCATAATCACCACAGATTTTATTAGTGCCACAGATAACATATACCTTCTTGGGCCCGAAGATTAGTGCACTTACACGATTGCCGTTGCCGTCTATATTGACAAGGATTCCATCGCGAGTGATAGCATTTGTGCTCATGAAGAAGCTATCGCTCGTAAATGCTTTTCGCATAATTTCTTCAACTTCATCTCTATTATTAGCTTGGCTTCTGTCGAGATATTTAACATCTTCTCTGTTGCTCAGATAATCAATTACGCCAAGCTCTTTAAGAGTAGCGGAGCCACCGCTTGTAATGGTTTCATCACTCTTTAAGTCCTCATCCAAGAAGGCAATTAAGTCTTCTTTGTTATGAAAGTAATGACCCTCCATATGACGTTTTTTAAGATTCTCGATTAATTGGTCTGCAATGATTTGCATATGCTGTTGCTTTGGCATTATTTATTCCTCCTTATAATTTATCATCTTATCATCAATACCACTTGTTTTATGAATAGTACCGTCCTTAGTAACGAAGATGGCCTCAGTATCCGGCAATCCTTCAATAAACTGCATTCCTTTATCAAGACCATATATGAATGAAATGGTAGATAATGCATCACCGGCCGTAGAAGAGCCATTAATAATTGTTACGCTATCAAGCTCGTTATCTACGGGATAACCTGTATTGACGTCTAATATGTGGTGATATATGTGGCCATTCTCGATAAAGTATCGCTGATAATCGCCGGAAGTAACAACTGACTTGTTTGCCATATTAAGAGAGCAAATAACAGAGCCTGATTCGTCAAAAGGCTTTTGTATGCCAATCTTATATGTGTCTGTATTATTCTTCTTATCAAGGCAGAGGATATTACCACCAAGGTTGATAATTCCTTGCTTGACACCCTTTGATGTAAGATATTCCTTAATCTTATCAGCGATGAAGCCCTTAGCTATACCGCCTAAGTCTAACATCTCTTTATCGGTTTTAAGCCTAACGCTGTTACCGTTGAGCTCGATGTTATTATAGTTAAATCCGAGACAAGCATTAATTTCATTAGTAGTCGGTACTGAAGTCCTATTTGAAAAGTCCCATAGGGTAGTAAGCTTACCCAATGTGATATCGAATGCACCATCGGACAATTGTCCGTAGTTAATGGCTTGCGATATAAGCTCTACAGTATCAGGGTTAACCTCTACAGCTTCATTGCCTGCATGATTAATCTTATATACATCGGAGCCTTCCTTAGTACGACTAAGCATATTGTCGTATTTCTCAGCGATATTAAAGCATTCGTCGATTAATTCGGAGGCATTATCCTCATAAAGTGTAATAGTAATTATTGTATCCAAATAAAAGCCATTTTTAGTGACAGGTGTTTGCTTCGCACATGAGCAAGACGTAAGTCCCACCATGCAAGCGAATACAAGTAATATAGTTGTTACATTAATGATAGTTTTCTTTATTGATTTCATATTATTTTACAATTATACTTCATAATTTAGGAAATTACACCCAATAATTGCGTTATTGTAGTATTTTTAAGTAAAATATGTTAAATTATATAATTAGTGTTTATGTAAACAGGCGGTAAAGAAATGTCAGATAAAATAAACTTTAAAAATAAAAAACGTGTAGTAATTAAAATAGGCTCCAACTCCTTGCTTCATAAGTCTACCGGCAAAGTAGATTATCAAAGGATAGAGAAGCTGATTAGAGAGATAGTTAACCTTAAAAATGGTGGGCTCGACGTATGCCTGGTCTCATCCGGTGCGATTGCAGTCGGCAGAGATTCATTTGCCGGCGGTAATATCGGTACAACCAATTCTGAATTACAGGCTCTTGCATCCATAGGTCAGGCAAGACTTGCAAGTATATATCAGAACATTTTCAGGGAATACAATCAGGAGGCCGGTCAGGTACTAATGACCAAGAATACGATTACCGATAATGTCTCTCGTAAGAATGCGCAGAATACATTAGAAAAGCTATTTGAAATGGATGTCGTTCCGATTGTTAATGAGAATGATACGATAAGTACATTTGAGATTCAGTTCGGAGATAATGATACGTTAAGTGCTCTTGTAGCATATTTAATCAAGGCAGATTTATTGATTCTGTTATCCGATATTGATGGATTGTATACAGCTAATCCGAGAACCCACGAAGATGCGGAATTTGTGCCATTCGTAGATGATATTGACAGCGTTATGGATATGGGCTCAAGTCATGCAGGTTCAGATGTTGGTACAGGCGGCATGAGTACAAAGCTTGTTGCCGGCAAGATAGCTACACTCAGCGGAGCAGATATGGTGATAGCTAATAGTAAGGATTTATCTATAATACATAAGATTATTGATGGTGATTTTAAGGGAACCGTATTTAAATCCTGCTATGATGAATTCTTTGATGTATTAGGCTATATCGAAGATAATTATAACTACTAATGACGACATAGGAAGAATTATTACATGAAAAGCAATAATGAGCTAAGAAAAGAATACTTGAAGAAACGTAATGAACTGACAATTGAGGAAGTGCTGAGCCTTTCAAAGATAATAGAAGATAAGCTGTATTCCGTTATTCACGAATATGACACGGACAATATTCTTTGTTATTATCCGCTGAAAAAGGAAGTAAACCTGTTGGGACTATATAATATACTGCTCGATGAAGGCTATAATCTCTATTTTCCGGTGGTATTCAGGGACGGAATGCGATTCTATAAGGCTAATAACATGGATGAGTTTTCGATTGGGACATTCGATGTATATGAGCCGGATGACAGAAGGTTTGAATTCAGGAGTATGGAGGCCTTCGTAATAACTCCGGGACTTGTGTTTGATAAGGATAATAATAGGGTTGGCTACGGAATGGCTTATTATGATAGATTTCTTCGGCACAATACGCAAGTGACTCCTGTGGGAGTGTGCTTTAAGTTCCAAGTAGTAGATAAAGTCAATGCAACACCCTTGGATGTACCGGTTAAAAGGGTGATTACGGATTAATATGGATAACATTAACAATAATGAGACAAATCGACAATATGAATATATAGATAAGCTTAAGGAAAAGGTTGCTGAACTGTCTGAGTCTAAGGGCAGACAGCTGACCTATAATGTGACAACCTTCGGCTGTCAGATGAATGCCAGAGATTCAGAGAAGCTGCGTGGCATATTAGAGCAGGTGGGATATGTAAGCACAGAGGATGAAAATGCTGATTTTTGCCTGTATAACACTTGTACGGTAAGAGAGAATGCCAATAACAAGGTATATGGCAGGCTTGGTGTGTTGTACTCTTATAAGAAGCGTAATCCCGATATGATAATTGCTCTATGCGGTTGTATGATGCAAGAAGAGGTTGTAATTAATAAGATTAAGGAATCATATAATTTCGTTGATCTTATATTTGGCACGCATAATATATTTAAGTTCGCTGAGCTTCTTTATAATACATTAATAAGCCATGGACAGATTATTGATATATGGGAAGATACAGATAAGATTGTAGAGAAGCTTCCGACATCGCGCAAATATTCATTTAAATCGGGCATTAATATTATGTTTGGCTGCAATAATTTCTGTAGCTATTGTATTGTGCCTTATGTCCGCGGACGCGAGCGTTCAAGACAGCCGGATGAGATAATTGATGAGATTACAAGCCTTGTAGCTGATGGCGTCAAGGAGATTATGCTCCTTGGGCAAAATGTTAATTCATACGGCAAAGGTCTTAATGAAGACATTAATTTCGCAAAATTGCTTAGAAGAATAGAGGGAATTGATGGACTTAAGCGCATCAGATTCATGACAAGTCATCCGAAGGATTTATCTGATGAATTAATTGATGTTATGGCAAGCTCAAGTAAGATATGTAACCATTTACATTTACCGCTTCAATCGGGAAGCACTGATATTTTAGCTAAGATGAATCGTCATTATACAAAGGAGGATTACTTAGCGCTTGTAGACAGAATTCGCGCCAAGGTACCCGATATTGCGCTGACGACCGATATTATTGTCGGTTTTCCGGGCGAGAGTGAAGAAGACTTCCTTGAGACGATGGATGTGGTTAAGAAGGTAAGCTTTGATTCTGCATTTACATTTATCTATTCTAAGAGAACAGGAACTCCGGCGGCTGCAATGGACAATCAAGTGCCGGAGGATGTTATTAAGGATCGATTTGATAGGCTATTAACGGTAGTTCAAGATATAGGTCGTAAGCAGTATGATAAGCTTGTCGGCAGTACGCACTCAGTTCTTGTGGAAAATGTTAATGAAAAGGATTCCACACTTATGAGCGGGCGACTTACCAACAATGCAATAGTACATTTTCCGGGAGATAAATCATTAATTGGCGACATTGTTAATGTGACGCTTAATGAATGTAAAGGCTTTTATTACATAGGTACAATCAATGAATAAATGGCTTAAAAAAAGAGATATTATACTGATAATTGCTTTGCTTTTGGTAGGTGTAATATTTTTGATTATATGGCATTTTGTCTATTCTACATCCGGCAAATACATAACTATCGAGCAACGAGGCGATATAATCGGTACATATCCGCTAGATAAGGACGCTACAATTCCGATCCTGTATAAGAATGAGGGTGTTAATGAGATTATCATTGAAGACGGTTCCTGCTATATGAATTCTGCCGAGTGTCCCGACCACCTTTGCATTAAGCAGGGTAAGATTGATAAGGTGGGGCAGACTATTGTATGTATGCCCAACAGAGTTGTTGTGACAGTTGTCGGTGATGATAGTGATGCGCTTGATACTGTGGCGAAATAGCGCAGTATTTTTTGAATTCAAAAAAGCTTGAGGTTACATTATGAAGAAGTCATTACCGGCACTGGCGGTATTTCTTACATTTGCACTAATATGCAGTTATATTGAGTCACTTATTCCGATACCCTTCGGCGTTCCGGGAATGAAGCTTGGACTTACCAATGTCGTTATAATCCTGCTTTTATATCTAATGGGGCCTTTCGATGCAATCGTAGTATCTGTCTTAAGAATAGTGCTCATCGGTTTTATGTTTGGAAATGTGTATTCATTTTGCTATTCTCTTGCAGGTGGCGTGCTAAGCTTTATAGTAATGTTTTTACTGTATCGCTTCACCAAGTTCAATATAATAGCTGTATCAGTAGCGGGAGGCTTTTCGCATAACTTAGGGCAATTGCTTGTAGCCTTGTTCTTCTTCGATACGCCGTATCTTATATATTACCTGCCTGTTCTTCTTATAACGGGAGTAGTAACCGGTGCGATTATAGGTGTAATTGCGCAGGCAGTATACTCAAGAGTCAGGAAATTCGTTAATAACTTGGACAAAAAAGATACTCAAGATAAGCTAGAGAATACTGATAATATTGAAGACACAGGCAATACAAAATAATTTTCGGAAGGATTTTTTGATATTTTCAAAAATATGAAAGGATATATTAATGATTGCATTTATTAACGGTAGACTGGATAGTATAGACGAAGAATATGTATATATTGACTGTAACGGTGTGGGATATGCCATTTGTATGCCGGCATCGGATATTGCTGAGGTGGGAGAGATAGGCGACAGCGTTAAAGTGTATACTCATATGCACGTTACAGAGAATGACATGTCGCTTTTTGGCTTCAATTCCCTTAAGGGTAAGGAATTGTTTGAAATGCTTATTACCGTTAGCGGTATCGGACCCAAGGCGGGAATCGCCATACTTAGTGAGCTTACTGTTGATGAGACATATAAGGCACTTGCAACGGGAGATTTTGCGTCAATAAGTCGTGCCAAGGGTGTAGGCAAGAAGACAGCAGAGCGCGCCATATTAGAGCTTGGCTCTAAGATTGATAATGAATTGTTGGTTGATGTGCAAAGCGTGGCTGTTAACGACATTTCATATAAGAACGAGATTGTTATGGCCTTGCAATCACTCGGATACAGCAAGTCAGAAGCCAATACAGCCATTCAAAAGGTTGAATACAAGGATGGCATGACAGAAGAAGAATTTCTTAAAGAATGTTTGAAATATATGATATAATTGCTATTAAATACATGATGCATTTATATCGAAGCTATTCAGCGGGACAACCCCCGGAATCTTTCGTCAGATGGAGGGGGTTCGTGCCGTGAATAGCTTACTAAATGAGACTAGATTATTAAGGAGGTACGAGATGGAAAACAACAAAAAGCAGCTTACTACTTGGAGGGTTATATCAGTTATTCTGTGTGTAGCACTTATTGTGGTATCGGTATGCTGGATATTAAGCGCAAACAGTAACAATGCCAATACTGCGTCACGCTCTGTGACCGATAAGACTGCCATGAGCACGGGAAGCGATCCGCTTTCTCTTTGGAATGATAATGCTAAGCTGAAGACTGAGCTTACATCCTATGTTAAGAGCGTTACAAAAGAGGGCGCTGATTATATTCCCGCTGAGGACAGAATAGCGGTATTTGACTTTGACGGAACATTATTTAACGAGACAGACCCTTATTACTTTGATCATATGATATATTTATATCGAGTAACGGAAGACCCGACCTACAAGGATAAGGCATCTGATTTTGAGAAGAGTGTTGCAGACAGAATTAAAAATGTATATGAAAATGGTGTAGAGGATGATGCGCTACCCGTTGACCACGGTAAAGCTGTTGCAACAGCATTTGCGGGAATGACTCATGAAGAATTCTATAACTATGTCGGAGAATTCATGAAGCAGCCTATGCCAAGCTATGATGGAATGAACAGAGGCGATGGATTCTATAAGCCTATGCTGCAGGTAATTGATTATCTTGAGGCTAACGGCTTTACAGTATATATTGTCAGCGGAACCGATGATATTATTTGTCGCGGTCTTATTAAGAATTCTTCACTTCTTAATATTCCTATGGAGCAAATAATCGGCTCAAAGCAATCTGTTGTCGGAACGGCTCAGGGTGACAAGGCCGGACTTGATTATACACTTAAGGATGACAAGGTTGTACTCGGTGATGAATTCTACATGAAGAATCTTAAGATGAATAAGGTTTCAAATATAATCGAGAAGATAGGTAAGCAGCCTGTTCTTTCATTCGGTAATTCATCCGGTGACGGAAGTATGGATAATTATACCATCCATAATAACAAGTATAAGACAGGCTGTTATATGCTTTGCTGTGATGATACCGAGAGGGAGAACGGCAGTGCATCTAAGGCTGATAAAATGGTTAAAATGTGCCAGGAAAACGGTTGGACACCTGTATCAATGAAGGATGATTGGAAGACAATTTACGGTAATGGTGTCACATATAAAGGCAAAAAGTAATAGAGAGAGAAACGTTGAAAAGAATAATATCGACAGATATCAAATCAGAAGAAATTAAAATTGAGAGCTCTCTTAGACCCGAGACTCTTGATGATTATATCGGTCAGGAAAATGTTAAGAGTAATCTTAAGGTATATATTGAAGCCGCTAAGAATAGGAATGAGAGTCTTGACCATGTCTTACTTTACGGACCACCCGGTCTCGGCAAAACTACTCTCAGTAATATAATTGCTGCTGAAATGGGCGTTAATATTAAGGTCACCTCAGGTCCGGCTATAGCTAAGCCGGGCGAGATGGCCGCGATACTTAACGGCCTTAATGAGAATGATGTCTTGTTTATTGACGAAATCCATAGATTAAACAGACAGGTTGAGGAAGTGCTTTATCCCGCAATGGAAGACTATTGTATTGATGTTGTAATAGGCAAGGGTCAAAGCGCTAAATCAATCAGACTCGATTTGCCTAAATTTACTTTGGTCGGAGCAACAACAAGGGCAGGACTTTTAACGGCACCACTTCGTGACAGATTCGGAGTGATATTTCATCTTGATTATTATGAGCCTAATGAACTGTCAATAATTGTTAATGCTTCGGCAGCTAAGCTTAATATTAAGATTGACCCTAAGGGTAGCTTCGAGATAGCAAGAAGAAGCCGTGGCACCCCAAGACTTGCCAATCGTTTGCTTAAGAGAGTCCGTGACTTTGCTGAGGTTGAATACGACGGCGTTATTACGGAAGAAATTGCAAGTGAAGCACTCAATCGTCTTAATGTAGATTCCATGGGCCTTGATGTTAACGATAGGAACATTATTCTTACGATTATTGATAAATACGAAGGCGGACCGGTAGGTCTTGACACATTATCTGCCACAATCGGTGAAGATTCGTCTACCATTGAGGATGTTTATGAGCCTTATCTTGTTAAGCAAGGACTTATTAACAGGACGCCTAAGGGAAGAGTAGCCACTGCTGAAGCTTATAATCATTTCGGTAAATACTGATATTTTATACCGAAGTCTGCGATCCCTTTGATGATATGGCTATACTTGCACTTCTTAGACTAAACTGAGTATTTTCATCTTGAATAAATAGTTAATTTGTGCTTAAATGTATATGTAATTCGGACTTTGTTCCGAAATGATGAGGAGGAACGTTATGTCAGCCAAAAAGAGCACCGAAGTTTTAATAGGTGGCAAGAAGTATAATATCTCAGGATATGATGAAGAAGAGTATCTACAGAGGATTGCATCATACATTAACGGCAAATTAAGAGAGTATAATGAAGTTGAGAGCTTTCGTAAGCTTCAGCCCGAGATGAAGGCAACCTTTGTTGAGATTAATATAGCGGATGATTACTTCAGAGCGAAGGAACAGATAGATAAGTTAGAGAGTGACGTAGATACTAAGGACCAAGATATATTCAAGTTTAAGCATGACCTTATTAATGCACAGGTTGAGAATGAGGAGCTTAAGAGCAAGCTTGAGAAGCTGGAGAATGAGAAGAAGGAATTACAGCTTGCGAAGACTAAGCTTGAAGCTTCGTTAGAGGAATCGTTGCTTGGTCCGTCAATTAGCACTAAGAATTAGTTTTCCTCAATTAGCACTAAGAATTAGTTTTCCTCTATTAGCACTAAGAATTAGTTTTCCTCAATAAGTACTAAGAATTAGTTTAATCCCAACAGTAATGTTGGGATGTTTCATTTATTACAGGTATTAAAGACAAATTTCAAGTACCTGTGTTCCGGCTGACGAAAGCCTACACACAGGTCTTGAAAATTTGTCTGATTAAGGAGTATCCTCTTATGAACGGAATGGAAGTCTTAGCCCCTGCCGGTAACCTTGAAATCTTCAAAGCTGTTATCGATGCCGGCGCAGATGCAGTATATTTTGGCGGTAAATTGTTTTCTGCCAGGGCATACGCTAATAATTTTGACCTTGAAGAGAGTAAGAAAGCGCTTGATTATGCACATTTACACGGTAAGAAGGCGTATCTGACTCTTAATACTCTCGTTAAAAATATAGAATTCAATAAGGAATTATATGATTACATTAGGTTCTATTATGAGACCGGTCTTGATGGAATAATAGTGCAGGATATCGGTGTTATAAAGTACTTACGAGATGAATTCCCCGGGTTAAATGTGCATGGCTCCACTCAGCTTGCCGTGTGTAGCATCGATGGCATTAATCTGATGAAGGAATTAGGCGTAACTCGTGTTGTTCCCGCGCGTGAGCTGTCGCTTAATGAGATTAAGTATATACATGACAATACGGATATTGAACTGGAGGTCTTTGTGCATGGTGCGCTTTGTTACTGTTATTCGGGTGATTGTCTTTTCAGTAGTATCGCCGGTGGCAGAAGCGGCAATCGTGGCAGATGCGCACAGCCTTGTCGACTTGAATACGATTTATTCAAGGGCGATAAGCCTGTTATGACTAAGGGGAGATATCTTCTCAGCCTTAAGGATTTGTGTGGCGTTAATGACCTTGATAAGCTTTATAATTCCGGCGTTAAGTCTCTTAAGATAGAGGGGCGTATGAAGCAATTACAATATGCTGCGGGTACGGTTAATGTCTATCGGCGCTGCGTTGATCGTCTTATGGAAACAGGACGTAATGATTATACCGTTGATGATGCTGATAAGAAGCTTTTATTTGATCTTGGCAACAGATGCGGCTTTACCGATGCTTATTATCACGATAAGACTGATAATATGGTTACATTTACAAAGCCAAGTCATCTTCATAAGGATTCAGACATAAGCTTTGCAGAGGATAAGCTACGTGTTAAATGTGAATTTGAAGCGAAGATAGGCAATGCTACAAGACTTATCATAAGGTATGAAGGTCATAGTATTGAAGTGACCGGAGGTAAGTGTGAAATAGCGTCTAAGAAGCCTGTTTCGGTTGAAGATATCGATAAAAGAATTCGTAAGACGGGCGGAACGCCATTTGAGATTGAAGATATCAGTTATGATATTGATGATAATATCTTTATTCCGCTTGGTGAGATTAATAAGCTTCGACGAGATGCGCTCGATAGACTACAAGATGAGATGCTGTCGAAGTATCGAAGAGCAGTAGATGTTGCTGAATTATCTAAGAAAGCCTCTAAAGACATTTCATCCGGAAAGTTACCCCAAATATCTCAGTTAATTATATCAATCAGCAACAAAGAGCAATTTGATGCAATTAATGAAATGGATATACCGACTAAATACGATATATGTATTCCGGTCCATAATAATAAGCTTTTTACCGGCATAGATAGGGATAAATGCAAAGCAAAGCGTATTTTCGCAGATTTACCGTTTGTTATTAGAGGTAATAAGAGGCATGTATTAGATGATATTATTGATGTCCTTAGCGATTTTGATGGCTATGTGGTGCATTCATATGATGGTTTATCTTACGTTAAATCGCATAATTTGTCAGGTGTAGTTATTGCAGGTGCTCATCTGTATACATTTAACAATCAATCGGTTAATGCCGTAAATGACCTTGGCGCAGACTACTTAATTGCACCTTACGAGCTTAATAACAAGGAATTGTCGCACAGACTAAATGATAACAGCATCTTAACCGTATACGGCAGAACACCTATGATGATAACAGCAAACTGTATCAATAAGAATTGTATTACATGCGATAAGACATCTAAGGACTTAACGATTAAGGATAAGAAGGGTCATTCATTCCTTGTTCGTAATTATTGTGATATGTGTTATAATGTCATTTATAATGACTTGCCGATGTCGCTAATCGACGAGGTAGACAAGATTAGTGATATGGGCTTTGCATCCGTTAAAATAGACTTTGTTGATGAAGACGAAGATGCGGTAAGTTGTATTATTGCTAATGCGGTCCAAGTACCTCTGTTCCAACCGGGCTTCGCCCAACGTTTCCACAGAGGTCTTGGCACCGCAACCGCATGCGACATCTCTAACCATAAATTTACTAGAGGACACTGGAACAGAGGAGTAGAATAAGTCTTGTAAATCCGGATGCTTATATACAAGATTTTCATATCGAACTATAATAAGCCCTGCCAATAATGAACTAATCTAAGACTTTCACAGCGATAATTTTTTCCCGGACCTTTATGGGTCTCGGCGCTTAGCGATTCATGAGCGAAGCGATATGAGAGCTTAGCGTCCGCTAGGGGTACCCAGTCAGAGCGAGAGCGTGTCCGGGAAGAAATTACTCGTGTGTAAAGTCTTAACATAAGTAGTATGCGAGGCAGGGCAAGAATGGAGCTTAATCATGGCTTATATGGTAGTCTACATCAGTAGATTCATACTTGTATTTTTATTTGCAATATATACGTTCGACTGCTTCTGGTCACTGAGAAGTGGCGTCAGTCGTGAGCGTCAAAGAAGCATGTACCACAGACAGGTTCTTATTATGTATACAATTCTGATAGACCTTAACCTGTGTATATATGTCAGCACCAACAATATATTTATTCTTGTATTTATGATTGCGCAAATGGTATTCTTTGCCATATCTATGCTTATTTACAAGAAGATATATAAGCATGCAAGCTATGCATTAATTAACAATATGTGCATGCTTATGACGATAAGCTTCGCAATACTTGCGCGTCTCGATTTTGCTAACGCTATTAAGCAATTTGTTATGGCAGTAATAGGTATGGTTGCCACCTGCTTTATTCCTGCGCTTATATCTAAGCTTAAGGTATGGAACCGTCTTAAATGGGTATATGCAATAATAGGTATCTTGGGACTTGCACTTGTACTTGTTGTGGGATCGACTGTCTATGGTGCAAAGCTTAATATTAATCTTGGCCCGATTACAATTCAGCCTTCGGAGTTTATTAAGATTATATTTGTATTCTTCGTTGCAGCGATGCTATACGTCTTGCCGAAGGATGATTTAACCAAGATGAAGATTGATTTTAAGTCTTATGACTTTAGGCTGGTCCTTATTGCTACAGCGGTAGCCGGAATGCATGTGCTTATTCTTGTATTGTCTAAGGACCTTGGTAATGCATGCATATTCTTATTTACATATATAGTTATGCTGTATGTTGCAACGCGAAAACCGTTGTATCTTATAATCACATTAGCCGGCACGGCAGTTGGCGGTGTTTTGATATACTTCTTATTTAACCATGTAAGAGTAAGAGTGGCTGCATGGCTTGACCCTCTTAGCACAATTCAAGACCAGGGATATCAGGTATCACAGTCACTGTTTGCAATCGGAACAGGCAGTTGGTTCGGAATGGGCTTATGCCAAGGTATGCCCGATAAGATCCCCGTTGTTTCGCAAGACTTTGTATTTGCGGCTATATCGGAAGAGCTTGGTGCGATATTCGGATTATGCTTAATCTTTGTATGTATTTCGTGTCTGTTTATGTTCTTTAATATCGCAATGGAGATTCGAGATCAGTTCTATAAGCTTATTGCATTGGGACTTGGTACACTTTATGGAGTACAGGTATTTATTACTCTTGGCGGTGTAACAAAGTTCATTCCATCAACAGGTGTTACATTACCGCTTGTAAGCTATGGCGGCAGCTCCTTGTTAAGTACAATGGTATTATTTGCGATTATTCAAGGACTGTATTGCAGGATGTTCGATAAGGATAAGAATGAAGAGGATTTAGAATCGTATCAAGTACGTGGAGATAGATAGATGGCAAAAAAAGATGACGAAATCAAAGTAGAAGTGGTGGACCTTGGCGGCAAATCAAAAAGACCTAAGAAATCCGGCAAGAAAAACATAAGCGGTCCCGCTTCTAAAAAACAACAATCAAATATAGAGGTTGAAACCGTTGATTCAAGGGGACGTCGCAGGGGAAGACGTGCCGATAAGAAGAAGCAGCAAGAGGGTGATTTTGAGCCTACAATTACCAATAGGTCCAGAAATGTACAATTTGCGGTTATAATGTATTTCTTCTTGGCGCTTTTTATTGCGCTTTGCGCATATTTTGTCTACTTTGTAGCATTTAAGAGTGATGACTTTATCAACAGCCCTTATAATGCAAGACTTGAGGTATTGGCTGATAAGGTAATAAGAGGAGATATTGTTGATAAGAATGGTGTACAGCTTGCAACCTCTACAAGCGATAATGCAAGAAGCTATCCTTACGGCAATATGTATGCTCATGCAATAGGGTATAATTCCAACGGTATGGCAGGCGTTGAGCTTGACGGTAATTTCTACTTGATTAAATCACACGCATTTTTCTTGGAGCGTATTAAGAATGATTTATCGGGTGTTAAGAATAAGGGCGATACGGTTGTTACAACATTAGATCATAGATTACAGGAAGCAGCATATGATAATATGGATTATGACGGTGCTGTTATTGCAATTGAGCCGTCAACAGGTAAGATACTTGTAATGACATCTAAGCCTAACTTCAATCCCAATACGATTGCGGATAATTACAGTAAATTGTCGCAGGGAGAGACATCAGTATTGCTTAACAGGGCAACACAGGGTCTTTATACCCCGGGCTCAACCTTTAAGATTATGACAGCTCTTGAATATATGCAGGAGAATCCCAATGCGGCAGCAAGTACATTTGATTGTAAGGGTAAGTTTACAGAGGATAATTATACAATCAGATGCTATAAGGGCGAGGTACATGGGCATATCACATTCAAGGAAGCATTCGGTGAATCATGTAATATAGCATTTTCACAGATTGGCTTGGGTCTTAATCGTAACGGTCTTAACGGAATGTGTAATCAGCTATTGTTTAATCAGTCGCTTCCTACAAGACTTAGTCATACGAGTACGAGTAAGTTTCATGTAGATGACACAACAAGTAATCCGATTATGATGCAGACTGCTATAGGACAGGGACAGACTGTTGTAAGTCCGCTTCATATGTGCATGGTTGCAGGTGCCATATGTAATGACGGCAAGCTGATGGAGCCATATATCCTTGACAGTATCACCAATTATAAGGGTGTAAATGTTAAATCATTCCGTGCATCTGCTGTTGATTCGATACTGACTCAGGCACAGGCAGACAGCATAGAAGAGTATATGCGCTATGTTGTAACAGATGGAACCGCTACAGCGCTTAAGAGCAGTAAGTATGAAGCGTATGGTAAGACGGGAACTGCCGAAACAAGCGATACGAATGATGATACCAACGGCTGGTTCGTAGGATATGCAAAAAGTGGTGATAAAGAATTAGCCATTGCTGTTGTACAAGAGAAGGGTGGCAGTGGTTCAAGTTGCGCTGTACCAATTGCCAAGGCTGTTTTTGATGCATATTTTAGTAATTAAAAGAAAAGTAAAGATTATTTGCTATTTTACCTCTATTAGTTTATAATGTATGAGAATAATTATCGAACACACCGGAGGTATTGCAATGATCGAGGCAATAAGTTGTGGGGGTGTGGTAATTTATAGGGGCAAGATTTTGCTGTTATACAAGAATATCCATCACAGATATGAAGGATGGGTACTTCCCAAGGGCACTGTCGAAGAGGGAGAAGACCACGAGACAACAGCTCTTCGTGAGGTTAAGGAAGAGACAGATGCCGATTGTAAAATCATCAAGTATATTGATAAGACTTCTTATACATTTACTGTACCCGAAGGGGAAGTAGACAAAGACGTACACTGGTTCTTAATGCGAAGCAATAGTTATCACTCAAGACCACAACGTGAGGAATTTTTTGAGGATTCAGGATATTATAAGTATCATGAGGCTTATCACCTTCTCAAATTCCCTAATGAGAAGGAGATATTAGAGAAGGCCTATGATGAATATCTCGAATTAAAACGTGCGAAGTTATGGACTAACAGGAACTTTTAATACTGCAGAGCCAAGGCAATTTGCTTATAAGTATTCGTTGAATGCTTGCATTCAAGAGAATGCTTATGAGCAAATTTCTTTGGCGAGTAGCCAAATGATAAATTGCGAAGCAATTTCGATTTGGCTCTGCAGGTAATAATATGACTATGGAATTAAAAAGCATTTACCTTAGTGACAACATAATAGATGAATCTGTTGACATGCTTCTTCGACTTTCCAATAGCAAAAGCATGCCATTTGATTATTATGTCATTGTTGTAAGTCCTAAGGATGATGAAATTCTTATGATGCTAAGCTCTTCTGAAGTTAATACGGATAGATTCATTGAGAAGAATTATCATATTGTCGGCTTTGGTAAGGGCAAGAAGGCTTCTTTGAATCTGATTAGATTTATGGTTCAGGATGCTATTGATAATACCGGGGATATCAGTAAGGATGCGTTCCTTACTATAAATAATTAGTTGTTGGGATTAGTTTTATGGCGATATTTCTTACAATTCTTAAAATAATAGGAATAATTCTGTTATGTATAATTGGATTGGTATTGGTTATACTCCTTTATCTGTTGTTCGGACCGTTTTGGTTTAGAGTAGATGGTTATATAGACAGAGAATTTAATTATAACATCAAAATCAAAGTGACGTCATTTCTTCACTTTCTTCAGGTTCATGTTAATCAAAAAAAGGACGAAGAACGAGAAGCTGATTGCACGATTTTCGGAACGCTTGTTAAGATTTTCCCGAAGAAAGAGAAAGATAAATCCGATAAAATCGAAGCTGATAAAGAAGACACAGAAGCAATAGAAGCTTCTAAAGACGCAGATACAGCTAAGGAAAAGCAAGCCGAAGCCGTTGATGAAGCAATTGAATCGGTTGTGACAGATGAAGCTACGGATGTTTCTAAAGAAGTAACAGTAAAAGAGGCTGAAGCTGCTGATAAAACAAAAGACACGAAAGAAGTCGAAGCAAAGCCCGGAATCATAGATAAAATAAAGGCTTTCTTTGATAAATTCAACCCCAAGAATTTGGGCGAGATAATCAGAAATAAAATCTATGAAATCAAGAAAAAGATTAGAGAAACTATCGACGAATTAAAGGATAAAAAAGAAAAAATATTTGAAATTCTCAGTAATCCAGAGAATAAAGAATGGCTAAAGAAGGTATTAGACCAGACTGTGAAGCTGATTAAGTCATTCGGAATTAATATGAGAGGGACCAACCTTGATTTTAGTACAGGCTCGCCCGATACAACCGGTCAGGTATGCGGTGTAATGTCACTGTTTAAGCCTGTATATGACAAAAAGGTCAATATACTTCCCGATTTTCAGGAAGATAACTTTTATCTTGATGGCAATGTTACCATAAAAGGTAGAATTCAGCTTATATTTGTGGTATATTTTATTTTAGTGCTTTATCTTGATGCTAATACTCAGAAGATACTTAAATCTTTAAAGTAATAGGAGGAATAAAATGGAGAAGAACAACGAAGTATTCAAGTCAACAATGGGAGCGTTATTCGATGGTATGGATGGATTCCTATCATCTAAGACAGTAGTCGGCGAGCCTATCAGAATCGATGACACAACGATATTACCGTTAGTGGATGTGTCATTTGGTATGGGTGCAGGTGCACTTACCGATGATAAGAAGAATAACGGTGCCGGCGGTATGGGCGGTAAGATGCAACCAAGTGCCATTATCGTCATTCATAACGGTACAACAAGACTTATCAATGTATCTACACATAGCGGTATGGATAAGCTTCTTGATATGGTGCCTGATTTTGTTGAGCGCTTTACTAACAAGAAGGCTGACAAGAAGGAAAAGAAGGCCAACGGTGATAAGGGAACAGATCCGGTGGCAAGAGAAGCAGCCGCAGAAGAGATAAAGGAAATGGTTAATGAGTCAGCTGCGGAGGCATTAGACAAATAACAGAGGTGCATAATGGAGATTTTCTTAAATATTATTAATGGTTTATTGATATTCTACTTTGGTGCAACCAATGTAGTATCAATAGCTATTGTATTATTGTATATGCTCGGATGCTTCCTTATATTTAGGAAATCCGGATCAAAATGGTGGATAGCTCTTGTTCCTTTCTACAGGGAATATGAGCTTGCTCGTTGTGCCAATCGTGAGGCTGATGGTCGATCATATGCAGCGATTTTGTTTATTAACAACATATTCTCTGTTATCGGATTCTTTCTCTATTATTTTACGTCCGAAGAATATGCAGTACAATTAAACGTTGTTCTTGCAGCTATACAGACAGCTATTATTATTCCGTGGTTTATTTATAATCTTCGAGTATTTAACGGTCTTGTTGAGATATATAATTCCACCAAATGGTGGGCTATTTGCTATGCATTAATAACTCCGAGATTTATTCCGCTGATATATTGGGGACTTTCAAAGAAGCGTCAACCATCATATAAGGTTGATGAGCTTGCTAAGGAAAGGGAGAAGCTGGCCAGATATGGTAGCGTTTCCGTAATGGAAGAGGGTCTTACCGTTAATCTTAACGAACGCACTGTTAAGGGCTTCATGAAGGAGAAGAAAGTCTTACTTCGTGATATTCACATGGCTATTCCCGCGGGACATATGGTGCTTCTGTTAGGTGGCTCGGGTGCCGGCAAGACAACATTTCTTAATGCCGTTAACGGTTACGAGAAGGCTGATGCCGAGATACTTCTTGAAGGCAAGAACATGTACACCGATTACAAGCAGATGATTTATGAAGTGGGCTTTGTACCTCAATCTCAGATGATGAGAGACAAGGATACCGTTATTAAGACAATGAGAGATTATGCCAATCTGAGACTTCCCAAAGCAATGAGCAAAGAAGAAAGAGAGAAGCGTATTGAAGAGGTTATGGACATCTTCGGTCTTGAGCCTGTTAAGGATAACATGGTAGGTCAGCTCTCCGGTGGTCAGAAGAAGCGTTTATCAATTTCCATTGAGTATTTATCAAATCCTTCTCTGTTCATATTAGATGAGCCCGATTCAGGTCTTGACGGTGTTATGGCAAGAGAGCTGTTTGAGAGACTTCGTTCCGTTGCCGATTCCGGAAGAATTGTTATTGTTATTACTCATAGCCCGGATCGTGTTGTGGATCTTTTTGATGATGTAATAGTCCTAGCAAAGGACAGTGCAAGGACCGGTCGTCTTGCTTACTATGGCAGTATAGAAGACGCCAGGAAGTTTTTTGAACGCGATAGTATGGAAGAAATCGTTAAGCGTATTAATCAGGTAGAAGAAGGCGGAGATGGCTTGGCTGATGAATACGTATTAAAATATGCAGAGGTGGTTCAAAATGGGTGATAATAACAATGCCAGAGCGACACTTTCAGTTCAACATAAAAGCGGCTTGGAACAGATAGGCATTTATTTCGGTAAATTCTTAAGAAGCTTCCTTTATCAGAATGATTGGATTAAGCTTTTTATGTCGATGCTTATTGCCATATTGGTAGGCTTCGCCTTAAGCGGTGATTTTCGTGTGACAAGAGAAGGTACACTTACCGGTGGATTCGCCGTTATATGCGTCTGCTTATGGAATGGTATGTTTAATTCAATACAGGTTATATGTAGAGAGAGAGACGTTGTTAAGAGAGAGCATAGAAGCGGAATGAAGATTTATGCTTATATCTTATCTCATTTTATGTATCAATTAATCCTTTGCGTCGCAGAGACATTTATATCTGTTGTTGCATTTTATCTCGTTGGGTTTGATTTTTCGGGACAGGGAATTATAACACCGTGGCTTGTTCTTGATGTAGGACTTACACTTTTGTTTGTAACTCTTGCGGCGGATATGTTATCGCTGTTTATATCTTCTTTGGTAAAGTCAACTACTGCGGCCATGACAATTATGCCGTTTGTCCTTATATTCCAGCTGGTATTCTCCGGCGGATTGTTTCCGCTTCCGGGTTCTGTAAGGAATTTATCTGTTCTTACAATATCAGGACCGGGCTTTAATGCTTTAAATTCTGAGTTTAATGTTAATGAATTGCCGTATAAAGCTGTTACCGATATGATGGAGATGGTGGATGATGTTGAATTTGATGTTACATTAACAGGTGAAGAGATTATAGATATGCTTTCAGATGAAAGTAATCCGGATATTCAAGATTTAAGAGCCACTCAGGTTGGTAAAACAATGACTGTTCGTGAGATAACCGACATTGTTCAGAGTGATGATGAGTTCGCAGACTTAAGAGCCGAGAAAATTCTTGATAGGATAACACTTGGCAAGGCTTTAAGTGAAGCCTCTAAGAGTGGTACAGCCAATCAGTATAAGTCAGCAACTATTGGCGATACTCCTATAACAGTCGGAATGGTTTTCGACTTTATCCTTAATGATGACAGCTTAAGTGATGTTAGGAATTCTACTTTAATTGAGCCTATTACGGTAGGCGGTGCAATTAAGATGCTCAAAGATTCCGGCAGTAATATACTTAACAAAGAGGTTAAATATTATACAACAATCGGTGAAGTGCTTGATTCGCTCAAAGCAGACGGAGAGCTTGAGAAGTATAATACTAAGACAATTACATATCATACTGACTTAGGTACAGTCTTAGATAAGGTCGGAAGAGATGAGACGATGGTCAGAATAGAGAAGGAAGCTAAGACTTCATTATATGACGCTCATTATGAGGCTTCTAAGGCTAATGTTGTAATGAATTGGATACATCTGCTCATCTTTGTAGTTGCATTTACAATAGCATCAATAATTGCTTTGTTGTTTGTTGATAAGGATAAGAGAGGCTAGAGTTATTAATCCTGAATGTTTTGGGGGCATTAATGAATGAATAATCTTTTAAGAGCTTTACTAATATTATATTTTGATTCGGATAATATATTTCTGATTATATGTCAGATTCTTTATATGTTATCCGTATCTGCTTTGCTGGTTAAAGCAGGTTCAAAATGGTGGCATGCACTTATTCCATGGTACAGAGAGTATGAACTTGCCAGGGCCGGTAAAAGAGAATCAGAGGGTCGTAAGTACGCTTTGATTTGTTTTTTTAGTACTATTTCTCGTATTATAGGTTCTGTTGTCATTAGTATTTCCACGAATAGTGAAATACTTACCGTTGCACCTATATTTGTCATTGTACAGGTTGCTCTTTCAATAGCTTATATAATTTATACCATTAAGGTTTATTCAGGCTATATTGAATTATACGGAGTTAAGAAGAGATGGCTTATTCTTTGTTTGATTTACCTTACAAGAATGATTCCCGGACTTGTATGGGGATTATCAAGCAAGTATCAACCCAAGGAAAGAATCGATGAATTTGACAAAGCTGAGCCTTCATTGGTAGTACCTCCTTCTTCGATGCAAAAGGGTCTTGATGTTAAGCTTGAAGAACGCGTGGTTAAAGGCTTTTTAAAGGAGACTCAGTATCTTTTAAAGGATATTAATGTTGAAATTCCCAAGGGACATATGGTGCTTCTTCTTGGAGGCTCCGGTGCAGGAAAGACAACATTTATCAATGCCGTTAACGGTTATGAAAAGGCTAATGCTACGGTAACGCTTGATAATAAGGATATTTACACCGAATACAAGAAAATGATATATGAAGTAGGCTTCGTTCCGCAATCAAAGACGATGAGGGATGATGACACTGTAATTAACACATTAACTGATGCGGCTGAGATTAGATTGCCAAAGGATACCACAAAGGAACAAATCAATGCAAGAGTCAATGAAGTAATGGATATATTCGGATTACTTCCTGTTAAGAATAATATGGTTAAAAAGCTTTCGGGCGGTCAAGTAAAGCGACTTTCGATTTCTATTGAATTCTTGTCTAATCCATCATTGTTCATATTAGATGAGCCTGATTCGGGCCTTGATGGTGTTATGGCAAGAGAATTATTTGAGAAGCTACGTATTGTAGCTGATTCCGGCAGAATCGTTATGGTAATTACACATAGCCCCGATCGTGTAATTGATTTGTTTGATGATGTAATTGTTCTTGCCAAGGATTCAAGTCGTACAGGAAGACTTGCTTTCTACGGAAACATTGATGAAGCAAGAGCCTTCTTCGGAAAGGACAAAATGGAAGAAATCGTTAAATCAATTAATCAAATCGAAGAGGGTGGCGATGGTCTTGCAGATGAATATATAGCTAAATACGCAGAGGTGCATTAATGAGTAATAATTCAACAGATAATACAATTAATAACGATAATATTGCTAATAATACGGAAGCAGGATTTAATGCAAGCCACAAAGGCGTTATAAGTCAGATAGGTGTATTCTTCGGTAAATTCGCCAGAGGCTTTATATATAAAAATGATTGGCTTATGATTGTTATGGCTGTAGTTATTGCGGCTCTGGTTGGCTTTGCTCTTGGCGGTTCCTTTCGTGTTAACAGAGAAATGACGCTTGCGGGAGCATTTGCTGTTGTATGCGTATGCTTGTGGAACGGTTCCTTTAATTCGATTCAAGCAATTTGTAAAGAACGTGATGTTGTAAAGCGTGAGCACAGGTCCGGCGTGAAGATTATAGCTTATATCTTAGCGCATATGCTGTATCAGTTTATTATTTGTTTGGTGCAGACTATTGTTACGATTATTACTTTTGATATTGTGGGCTTTGATTTTTCGGGAGAAGGCATAATAAGCAGATGGCTGTATCTTGATATCGGTATTACGATGTTTCTTATTACGTATGCCGCTGATATGCTATCGCTTTTTATATCATCCTTTGTGAAGTCAACTACAACAGCAATGGTTATCATGCCCTTTGTATTGGTATTCCAATTGGTGTTATCAGGCGGTCTTTTTCCTCTGCCCAGCGTGGTTCAGCCTGTATCGTACCTTACCATTTCCGGTCCGGGCTATAAGGCAATATCATCACAGGTTGATGTTAATTCGCTTCCATACAAATCAGTTACGGATATGCTGGATATGATTAATGATGTGGAATTTAATCTAACATTAACAGGCAGTGACGTTATTGATTTTATTGCGGATGCCAATAATGAAAGTAACAAGCAGCTTCGAGACATTCCGATTAGCGGCGGTGTTACGGTTCGTGAGGTTACTGATGCAATTCTTACTGAAGATGCATTCGCAGACCTTAGGAGTAAGACTCTTGTTAACAGAATAACAATAGGACAAGCTCTTGACGCTTTAGCTAATACAAGTAATCCTACTGTGGCAGCCATAAGGTCGCAATCTATCGGTGGTTCTATAACAGTTCGCGACGCATTTAATTATGTGTTAAATGATAATGCATTTTCGGGAGAGCTAAGAGATGTGCCGGTTGTAGACGGTGGTGTATCAATAGGTCAGATTCTTAACGTATTTTTGAGCAATTCTTCTCAGATGCCTGAAGAGGTTAATAATGCTCTTAATCAGAACATCAGCTATTATACGAATCTCGGAGAGGTAATTGACTTTGTCAGAACTAATGATGCGTTCGCTACCTTGCGTAATCAGACATTGATTAATAAGACAACAGTCGGAGAGGGACTTAAAATACTTAAGAACTCCGGTGCGGATATTCTTGATTCCGAGGTTGATTATAATACTACGTTTGGTGAAATTGCGGATTATCTCAGCAGAAACGGCGCTTTGGATCAATATCGAGGTCAGACATTTACCTTTAAAGCAACACTTGGCGAGTTAATTGACAAAATGGGAAGAGAAGAGACGCTTAAGAAAATCGAAGTTACAGCCAATCAAGGCTTGTATGATGCGAAATACGAGCATTCAACTACGAATGTACTGTTTAATTGGCTACATCTGTTTATATTTATAGTTGTGTTTAGTATAGCTTCAGGTATTTCGCTTATGTTTGTAGATAAAGACAAGCGATAGCTATTGGTCTTTTTAAGAATGAGGATTATTAAATGAAACTTGAAAAGAAGGAAAAAAGAAAGGTAATAATTACATATATTATCATTACTGTCGTTGGTATAGCATTAGCGATAATTGCGATGCTTACCAATGAAGATAATGAAGTGGTTGATGTTAATACAGCGGTTGAAAGTCAAGTTGAGGATGCAATCCAGGAAACTGTTATTATCGATACTCATACCAATAAAGCTACTGACAATAATACTGTCCCTGAAGAAAAGCCTCAAGAGACCGTCCAACAGCCTACTGAGCAGCAGGTAGAGAATAACAATACAATTAAAGGCTTTGAGGCAAGAGGTGCGCAGATTAGGTGTAAGTTATGCGGTAAGGAAGTATATGACGGATGGGATAGAGGCTCTAATTTCGGCTCGATAGAAGAACTTCTTGCTAAACATCTTAATGAGGAACATGGATATAATATTGATATAAATCGTGTTGATCCTAATAAATGGCCAGAATATACTGAAAATGGAAATCCAAATGATACTATTGATTCGGTACAGGATTATGCTTCAAGAATAAAAGAATCAGAGGATATGAAATCCTTATTTGATTTTGATTACGAGAATTGGAATTTAGAAATGAGAGAGACAACATATTAATGTGTAATTATTTGTATAATAAACCTTTTCTTAATCGTCAAGAGATTGAGACATACTTACGTTTTTCCTATCTTTTTGCAGATGAGAAAGGGAATTCTTTGGATGATTCAAAGATTAGATTTACTGTCAGAAAAGAACAGAGCAAAGACGATTATCTACAGGAGCTTATTTGTATATTAGATGATGTTTTCACTTCTGAGCGACAAATATCAGATGCTACATTCTTGTCGTCGGGAGTGGATTCTTCTTTATTGGCTTTTGGGATACAAGCTAAGAAGACATTCTCTGTGGCATATGAGGAGCAGGAATTTGACGAATCACCTCTTGCTCATGAAGTGGCAAAAGAATTGCAAAGTGAACATCATGTAATCAAGATAGGTCCAAAGGAATACTTTGATGCTGTCGATGAAGCTATATCCTGTCGGGAGTCTCTTACAGGTGATGCCTCTTATATTGCACTATATCTCGCAACAAAAGAGGCGTCCTGTTATACTAACACAATATGTTCCGGAGAAGGACCGGATGAAATGTTCTGTGGATATCCCTGCTACAGCCATTATTTTAATAATCCCGGTGAGGAATATTGGTTATCTGTTAATACTATTATGGATGTTGGGGAGGTTCCTTCACTTCCTGATTATAATGGCGATGGCTTTCTTAAGATGAACGCGTTCGATTTGACTAAATGGATGCACGGTAATATACTTCCAAATGTATACGCAGCGGCAAAAGGAGCGAAGCTTAACATCAGAACGCCATATATGAGACAGGAGTTGTTGGATTTTGAATTGTCACTTCCGATAAAGTATAAGGCAGATAAGCATATGGGGAAGCTACTTTTTAGGGAAGCGGCGTCAAGATATGTTGGAAGCAAAAATGCATTTCGAGAAAAAAGGGGTTTTCCTGTTCCGGTTAGAAAGTGGATGAGACAAGAACCTTATAGGACGCTTATACTAGATGTGTTAACGGATAGCTTTACAAAAGATATTCTTGACTTTGTAGATGTCGACAGGATACTCAAATCCTTCTATACAGACGGTGATGAGAGTGTGTGGAAGCAGATATGGGAAATGTATGTATTAATTCGATATATAAATTTGTAGGGAGATAAATGTGGAATCAATAGCAGTATTTGACGATAATTATCCGGTTAAGACAATTGTCAGCAGTAAAGAGGACTGGGAGAACAATACAAAATGGCAGGACATAGATTCGAGAAATAACATTATAAAGAATTATATTAATGCACCAATAAAACGTGTGGTATATGCAAACGAGACTCATTCCGGTAATGTGATGTCGGTATCGGAGAATGATCAATATGACAAGATTGAAAAAATACACGAACCATATATTATAAAGCAACCTGGTGGCTATGATGCCATAATTACAGAACGTACCGGAATCTTTATATGTGTCAGGACGGCTGATTGTGTGCCACTATTTGTCTATGATACTTTTAATCATGTTGCAGCCATCGTACACTGTGGATGGAGAAGTATATGTAGCAAAATTGTTGCTAATACCATAGGGAGTATGAAGAAGTGCTATGGAACTAAGCCTCAACATCTTGTTACAGCTTTCGGTCCGGCTATCTGTAAAGATTGCTATGAAGTCGGTGACGAGTTGATTCATTATTTTGCAAAGGAGTTTTCCCCAAATGTGATTGATGAGATATTTAAGCCGAAAGAAGGTGGAAAATATCTGCTTGATCTTAGAAGAGCCATTGTTATAGAACTGGTTAATCTTGGAGTAATACCTTCTAATATATGTGATACAAGTGACTGTTCATATGAATTGAATAAGTATGCATCATATAGAAGAGATGGCACGACTATGTTGTATCGAGAGACGCTATCGGGTATTGTATTGCTGTAAATATGATATAGAATATAGTGGGTGTGTTAGATCTTATAGCATGGGTTGAAAGGATATTGTAGTAGAAGTGAACCTAAGTTGGCAAAGGAATAGAATAGACCGCAGGGGGAGTTTGATTGCGGGCAGAACAGCGAAAATGGCAAGTCCATATATTGGAGCTACGCTATGTGTTGCACTTGCAACGGTATTTGATTCATTGATTGCGGGTAATAGTATTGGTTCAGATGCTTTAGCTGCAATTGCTGCGGCTGCTCCCTTTATAATGATCACACAGATTATGCACTGCATTTTTGGATACGGTATAGACAAATTGATGATCAAATCGATCGGAAAAGGCAACAGAAAAGAAGCGAATCGTATATTTGGAGCAGTTATTATTACTGTTCTTGTTGTGCTATATATTGTATTTATTCTGGTACTTCTAGTTGAGCGACCGATATTGGAGATTTTCATAGATGATTCTAATTTGATTGAAATGGTCGTTCAATATACGACTCCTATATTATTAACAGGACCGGTTTTTGAAATGTTTTTATGCATGGAAAGAGCGTTTAGGATTGACGGAAGAAGCAAACTTTTTGCTGCGCGCGGTATTGTTACTAATATTTTGAATATTCTTTTAGATATTCTATTGGTGAGTATTTTGAAGTTCGATATTTTGGGTCTGGCTGCAGCTACCGTTATTAGTACCTTGATAGGGTATACCATTTCGCTCAGTCATTTTTTCAGCAAGAAGAGGACTGTGTTTGTGGATATCTCCGTTATTCTTGCTCCGAAAGAAATGTTTGCCTATATCAAGGAAGATATTCGAATTGGTAGCTCAGCAACATTGGATGAAGTGTTAGAGGATGTATTGCTTTCCGTGCAGACCGGAGCAATCTCGGCAATAGGCGGTGCGGATGGTCTGGCTATATGGTCGGTTTTTAAGACGGTTAGGGATATTGCAATGTCCTTAAGTAATGGTGTATCGGCAAGTGTTTCTGTTTATTCCGGGCTTTCATTTGCTCAGAAGGATTATAACGGAGTCAGATACTCGGTGAAGTTTGGAACGATTGAGGTGCTTGCAATTAGCCTGGTTGTAGATATAATTGTTTTCTTCCTGGCTGATTATATAGCGTTTGCTTTTAATGCTCCTTCTTCACTTATCGCGCTATGTGCTTTATGCCTTAGGATTGGATGTATTGTATATCCTGCGATATCATTTGTTAATCTTATTGTTGATTATTTGCCGGCTGTTAATAAAATACGTCTTTCGAATCGGATTATCATCATACAGAAGCTTATTGCGATTGCCACCGTGATTATTGGAGCTTTTATGGCGCTATCCGGAATTATTATTGGATATGCTATAGCAACTGCGATTGCGGCAATTATTACTACCGTTCTTATTGTACGAGACAAGTACTGGTTTGTGCCTAAGGATGATCCGAGAAAAATATTAGAGTATTCTATTAGCTTGACGACAGATCAGATTGTTAATATGAAGTCGGATGTTGAGAGGAAGCTCTTAGACTATTCTTATTCAATGGATTTGTCTTCAAAAGCTTCGCTCGTTATGGAAGAAACTATGGGTTATATATTACAGTATAATCTGGATAAGAAGACATCATCGGATATTATGATGAAGCAACGCGAAGACGGTGTGTATATTATGATTATCGATGATGGTGTAGCCTATAACCCATTAAGCAGTCTTGTTAATGCGGATATTAGTGAGGCAGGCTCTTTTGAGGCTAAGATAATTATGGGATTAACCTCCGAGGTTACTTATGACAGAGTATTAGAACTTAATCATCTGTCATTTTGTGTGAGCCCGTCTCTTGGTAACAGAAGAGAACATAAGCAATTGGTGACAGCAAATGAATGATTTATATATGGATTGGCTTCAGACTAATAGGAATTTCAATGATAAAGAGGCGTGGTCTAAGGAAAAGTTTCCTGATGCATCGTATCGATACTTTGAAGACGCGGGCTGCCTTGTGTGTTCCCTGGCTGTTATGCTTAGACATTATGGTATAGAGAAGATGAATTTGGGAAGAAGGTTCAATCCCTGGATTTTGAATGAACGATTGATAGAATGTGGTGCGTTTTCATCTGCGGCTGATTTGGATCTTAATTATATAAGTAGAATATATCCGCTTGAATATCTTGGAGAAATACCTTATTCTTATAATGAATTATTAAAATGCGTAAAACGTAATTTGATGTGTCTTATTACAGTACCCGGGGAAAAAGCCAGGAGACATTTTATGACTTTACTTGAGCTTAATTCATATCAAGATGCGACAGTTTTTGATCCTATGTATGGTATAAAAAGTATAATTACATACAAGAGGATTTGCGAGATACGTGTGTTTAGAATTGTGTGATACTAAGTTTATCGGAGGGATTACTATGCTTAATATCGTAATAAATGATGACAATGGCAAGATAACTGTTGAACTGGAAGGAAAGCTTGATACAGCCACATCGCCTGAACTGGATAGCAAGCTTAAGGAAATACTTCCCGGTGTAAAGGAATTAACAATAGATTTTGCCAAGCTGAATTATATATCATCAGCAGGTCTTAGGGTATTTCTTGCAGCTCAAAAGTATATGGAGGATAATAATTTGCCTACTGTTATTGCTATTAATGTCAATGACAGAGTTGCGGAAATATTTGAATTGGTTGATTTCTTTGATGTTCTTGATGTGCGTTAATTCATCTTGTATATAATTCATAATACTTTTCTGTGATTTTTGTGGGCAACTCAAAATGATGAAAATCTTTTCGGTCGGTCCAATCTCCGCCCCACTCAAAGCCTTTTTCTGTGAAGAGCGTGTAGCATAGGTCGCCTTTTACTATCTTGTAATCGAAGTCCAGTGTTCTGTCTAGATATGGTTTGCCTATGGCAGGCTCTATAACTTCTGTTATAGTGCCGTCGTCATTCTTTATCATTTGGTGATATGGATTGTACAGCGTATTAATATCCACGGCCATCCCAAGTCCATGCTTTGATAATTTGTTTGTAAAAGCTCACTAGTAGGTACCTACCGCGATTTATAGGGCTATGCGATAATAGGCTTATCATGGAAAAGGAGGTAAGCTTATTATGAGCAAGAAGAGAGAAGCTGTTGTTGAAGA